>JANNNF010000227.1:0-4633 GCA_031398405.1 Rhodobacterales bacterium
TTCTTCTTGGTCACATAGAAGTGCCCGGTGCCAGCCGTCGAGTTCAGACGGATCTTGATCGTCGCCGGTTTGGCCATAGTCGTCTCTCCTAGATCGGGAAGACCTATGGCTTCCCGCGAAATTCTTTGAAGCTGCCTTTTACCCGCCGACAGGGCAGAGTCAACAGCCAAACGCGCCCCGCGCCTATCAAATCGCGCGCGTGCCGCGCAAGCCTTTTGCTTTGCGCGCGTACCGCGCGGGGATGCGCCACAACGTCGTGGTTTTACCCGTTTGCGTGGCAATCTGGCCTGCCGACAGTGCCTCCGGTGGGTGTATCTGGAAAAGCGCAAACCATGAAGGCATCGCTCTTTCGCAAGTACTGACCTGCTTTGACCTTAAGGGCGAGAGGATTTGCGCGGATGGCCTATAAGCCGGATTCTGTCCCCCCCGGACCGTGATCCGAGGATGGATGACCATTCCTCTGCCGCACCTGTTACCAGGGCGGTCAAGCTGCCAACCCGGACCTCTGGGCTAAAGCATCCCTGTGGAGGTCTCTGCTGTCGCCGCCAGCTTGCGCCTTTGGCAGTCGCAGACCTTTCCACGCAAGGTCCCTATTCGGCATTGCTCCGGGTGGGGCTTGCCGTGCCGTCCCGGTTGCCCGGTCCGCGGTGGGCTTTTACCCCACCGTTTCACCATCACCTTGGTTTACGTCAAAGGCGAACCTCTGACACCAAGGCAGTCTCTTCTCTGTGGCGCTTTCCCTGGGGTTACCCCCGCCGGGGGTTACCCGGCACCCTTGCTTTATGGAGTCCGGACTTTCCTCGATCCCGGATCAAGTCCGGCACCGCGGTCATCCAGCCATCCGCGCGAGCCGGGGCTTACGCCTGCAAGCTCGCGGCGTCAACTGGATAGCGCGCAGCCAGATCGGCGGCCAATGCCGCATCGGTGCTGTCCAATGGCCCACCGGCCCACGGTCGGAACCGCAGCCGGAACGCAGTTAGCAGGGCATCGCCCGCAGAGGCCGCGTAGCCAAAGCGCTGCGCATCGGTGATGAAATCACCGGGGCGACCAGCGCTACAGGCTTGCGGCCAGACCGAAAGGCCCCGCAGCGCCAGCCTGCGCCAGTCGAACCTTGGTCCCGGGTCTGACTTACGCACCGGGGCCATATCGGAATGTCCGATCACCCTATGGGGCGGGATGTTCCATCGGGCCATAGTCGTTGCCAGCACGACCTCCAGCGCCGCCATTTGGGGCTCGGCAAAGGGCTGTGCTCCTGAATTGGCAAGCTCGATCCCGATGGAATGCGAATTCACGTCGGTGATCCCTGCCCATGCGCCTGCGCCTGCGTGCCAGGCCCGGTGAGCCTCATCCACCAAAGGCTCGGCATGACCCACTTCCGAGATCAGCCAATGCGCCGACACTTCGACCGACGGGTCGCACAAGCGCTGCCGAGCGTCGCTGAAACTCGCCATGGCGGTGTAGTGGATCACAATCAGCGAAGGCCGCACCCCGCCGCGCCGCTCGCCAAAGTTTGGCGAGGGGTATGAGGTCAATTCAGCGCAGTACGGAACGGGCGTGGGTCCCAGGCACAGGCAAAGCCGTCGCCATCCGGGTCGACCCCGGCCTTGTCCTTTTCGGGACCACCGGTGCGCAGAAACTCTTCTTGTGCCAGATCAGGCGAGCCGAACTTGGCGCAGGCACCAGCCGGATCTTTGCGACCGAAGCTGCGTCGGTTGTAGACGGCGGTCCCCGGCGCATGGGTGGTAGCCAACGCGAACTGCACGATATTGGGGCCGTCATCCCCCGGCCGCGTTGGCAAGGCACCGGGTTGGACGACCACATATTGCGATTTGTTCCGCTCAATCCGGGCTTTGTCGCTTTCAATCGTTTCGCGGGATGTGACGGCCTCAAAATCGTTCTCGTCCGAAATACCGGAATGGGACGGCCCGGCAATTGCCGCCATTTCTCCAGATTGTTCGGCGATGCCGGCAGGTTGGTTTCCACGCGGGCGGTTGGCCTCCAGCGGGGCACCGATCAGCGCACCAGTGGTGGCAACGGGGACTGGGACTGGGGCTGGGGTCACCGGCAAGCGTCCGTCGGCCCGGTCAATGGCTGCTGCCGCCGTTGCCGGGTTGAATCCCACGAGGGCCGCAGGCGCTGGCGGAATCGGCGACGGCAAGGGGGCGGCAGGGGCCGACTGCGCGCCACGGATATAACTGTTGTAGTCCTGAAACCCGACCCCTGCCCCGGAATCCGGCACCGACGGCGTGCAAGCCGCCACGCCAAGTGCAAACAGAACAAACGGAGTTACGCGGGTCATGGGTCTGCCTCAGGTTCAGCTTTTGGCTGCGCTTACCACCATTTGGCGGGTTTGGCCACAAACCCCGCCGCCTGTTCCAGCACATAGGCGTGATTGAGCAACGCCCCTTCCTCCCAAGGCCGGCCTATCAGTTGCAGCCCCAGAGGCAGCCCTTTGGCGTCCAGCCCCACTGGCACCGCAATGCCCGGCAGACCGGCGAGGTTGACCGTCACGGTGAACACGTCGTTCAGATACATCTCTACCGGATCGGCACTGGCCATTTCGCCCAAGCCAAACGCCGATGACGGTGTGGCAGGCGTCAAGATCACATCAACGCCATCAGCAAAGGCCAGATCGAAGTCGCGCTTGATCAGGGCTCGCACCCGGCGCGCGCGATTGTAATAGGCGTCATAAAAGCCTGCCGACAGCACATAGGTGCCGATCATGACCCGGCGCTGGACCTCGGGGCCAAAGCCTTCGGCGCGGGTTTTCTCATACATATCGGTGATGCCGTCACCTTGGACCAAGGCCGCGCGGTGGCCATAGCGCACGCCGTCATAGCGCGCGAGGTTGCTGGACGCCTCGGCCGGAGCGATCACATAATAAGCGGGCAACGCGTATTTGGTGTGCGGCAGGCTGATGTCACGGATGACCGCTCCCGCATCACGCAGCATGTCGATGCCCTTTGCCCAAAGGGCATCGATCTCGGCTGGCATGCCGTCCATCCGGTATTCTTTGGGAATACCGATGATCTTGCCCCGAATGTCGCCTGTCAGGGCTGCCTCAAAATCCGGCACCGCCAGATCGGCAGAAGTGCTGTCCTTCGCATCATGCCCCGCCATCGCGCCAAGGAAAATCGCCGCATCGCGGACGGTTTTCGTCATCGGCCCGGCTTGGTCAAGCGACGAGGCAAACGCCACTACGCCCCACCGGCTGACACGGCCATAGGTTGGCTTGATCCCCACGATCCCGGTAAAGGCCGCAGGCTGGCGGATAGAGCCGCCCGTGTCAGTGCCCGTCGCCGCAAGACAAAGATCCGCCGCCACTGCTGCTGCAGACCCTCCCGAAGATCCGCCCGGCGTCAACTGCCGGTCGTCGATCTTCCACGGGTTGACCGCATTGCCGTAGCACGAGGTTTCATTGCTGGACCCCATGGCAAATTCGTCCATGTTCAGCTTGCCCAGCATGACGGCCCCCGCGCTGAACAGCTTGCTCGTCACGGTGGATTCGTACTCCGGCACGAAGCCCTGCAAAATCCGCGATCCCGCCTGCGACGGCACGCCCTTGGTGCAGAACAAATCCTTGATCCCCAGGGGGATGCCACACATAGATGGCGCATCACCCTTAGCCAGCATCGCATCCGCAGCCCGTGCCTGATCAAGCGCCACATCGGGGGTCTTGTGAACGAAGGCGTTCAATGCATCGCCCGCATCCATCGCGGTCAGGCAGCCCATGGTCAAATCGAGCGCCGAAATCTCGCCTTTGCGCAGCGCATCGCGCGCCGCCGTAATCGTCCAACCCGCACTCATTCCACCACCTTCGGCACAGCAAAGAACCCTTCACGCGCGTCGGGCGCGTTCTTCAGCACCAGCGCCTGAATGTTGCCATCCGTCACCACATCGGCCCGGCGCGGCAGGCGCATCGGGGTAACAGACGTCATCGGTTCCACCCCTGTCACGTCCACTTCGTTCAACTGCTCCATGAATCCAAGAATACCGGACAGATCCGCAGCCAGAGCGGGCAGCGCCGCTTCCTCAACCCGGATGCGGGCTAGCTTGGCCACCTTACGGGCGGTGTCGATGTCGATGGACATGGTCGGTCCCCTTTGGCGTTTCACCCAAACTCTCTACCCGCCCCCCCCACGGGCTGCAAGATGCCCTACCGCCGCCCCGCAAAGAAGACGCGCAACAGCGCCTCGGCCTCGGCCCCGCCGATGCCATCATAAACCTCGGGCCCATGGTGGCACTGGGGGTGGGCGAACACCCGTGCGCCCACCGACACGCCCCCCGATTTCACATCCGCCGCGCCATAATACAGCCGCGCCACCCGCGCCGCCGAAATTGCCGCCGCACACATCGGACAGGGTTCCAGCGTCACGTACAGATCCGCCCCACCTAACCGCTCGCTTCCCGCAACCCGACACGCCGCACGGATCGCCAGAACCTCGGCATGGGCCGTAGGGTCGCGCAACTCCCGCGTCCGGTTGCCCTCTTGGGCCACCAAAACCCCGCCCATCACCAGACACGCCCCCACCGGAACCTCACCCCGCGCACCCGCCGCCCGCGCTTCTTCCAACGCAATGCCCATGAAAGACCTGAAATCGCTCACGTCCCGTTGCCCTTTCACGTTGGCTCA
>JANNNF010000268.1:0-1933 GCA_031398405.1 Rhodobacterales bacterium
CATGTTCGGCCTTGAAATAGGCCTGCAACTCTTCAACCTTGCCAGACCCGAACAAGGTGCCGGGGTGCAGTTTGGACAGGCGCACCACTTGCCCCCCGACCAGATCGAGGTACGGCAACGCGGCCGCCAGCCCCAAAGCCTCGGCCAGCCCGTGTTCCGGCAAGCGCCGCTTGCGGGCAGTTTTCAGATCGGGGTGCAGCACATAGGCCCGGGTCGGAACCTCGGCCGTGTCAAACGCCACAGCACTGCCGCCCGCGCGGGGCAGCAGCAGATCGTCGTCCTCATCATCTGGCAGGTCGGAAATCAGTCTTCACCTTCGTAAAGGTTGATCGGAGCACCCGGCATGATGGTCGAAATTGCGTGCTTGTAAACAAGCTGCGATTGACCATCCCGGCGCAAAAGGACGCAAAAATTGTCAAACCATGTGATCACGCCTTGCAGCTTGACCCCGTTGATCAGGAAAATCGTCACCGGAACCTTTGCCTTGCGGACATGGTTCAGAAAGGCGTCCTGCAAATTCTGTTTATCGGCAGCCATTGTTTATCAAGCCTTTTTGTGCTGTCGTTTTGTGCGCAGCGGACTGTTCCTCGCATTGAGACGAGAACGGATTGAGTATGGAACGCCTTTTCGGCAGTTTCCAGCCCCAAAAACAATCCGCTACGATGTGTTGCGCGAAGGGCGGCTATTTGCGCCAGTTTGCTGGCGACAACAGAGCCAGCAAGGCCAATGTTTCGAGCCGTCCCACGATCATTGCAGCCCCCAGCACCAGTTTTGCGGGCGCATCCAGATCGGCATAGGAAATCGGCGGCGTGGTTGCCACATCGACCAGCGGGCCAGTGGTGGTCAGCGCCGCAAGCGTCAGCACAAGGGCTGGTTCAAAATCGACACCCGTCAGGGTTAGCAGGGCTGTGACCACCGCGATGGCGATCCCGAACAGCATGAAGAATATCCACGCCAGATACGCCCCCTCGCGGCGCAAGCGCCGGGCCTGCCTGCCCTGCCCGCCGATGGAATTGGGGTGAACGATACGCTGCAGCTCACGCTCGCCATGCCGGAACAGCGCATACACCCGCAGCAGCTTTACCCCGCCCGCCGTGGTGGCAACGCCGCCGCCCACCATCGCAAGCGCCATCAGCATCACCCCCGGTGCGCCCAACCCCGACCAAAGCTGCGACGTGGCCCAGGACGACGATTGATACCCCGTGGTTGTCAGAAACGACAATGTGGTGAACAACGCGCCCCAAACGGCCGCAAGCCCGGTCGCCACATCCGGCGACGGCCCCGGCATTTCGACAAAAGCCAGCCAGTGGCGCACAAACAGCACCGCCGGTACAAGGCACAGCAACGCCAGCACCAGCTGCAGCTCCGGGTCGTGCCAGATGGAAACGCTGCGATCCACGAACCCCGAGGCAGGCAAAAGATGGCGGGTGACCGACAGGAACAGGAAGGCAAAGATCAATACTTCGGCCAAAAAGCCCGGCGGCACGGCCTCGCCCGCCGTGCCCACCATGATGCCGGATGTCGACAGTGTGCCCATGGCCAGACACAAAGCCTCCAAGCCGGGCAACTCCGCGATCAGCAGGCCGACCCACAGCATGATCGTCAGGCCCGCATAGACCGGAAACAACCGCATGGCATAGCGCCCCAGCCGCGCGCCCGTGTCTGCGACCCGGGTGATCTGTGCGGCCCCTTGTGCGCCGCGTCCCGGCACCCGCCCCGAGATCACCTCGACTCCGCCAAGGTTCAGCGGTGCCAAAATCGCGTAGGCCGCCAGCAGAATGAAAAACCCGCCAAACCACCCTACCAGGCCGCGCCACAAATGCACGGATGGCGGCAACCGACCAAGGTCATACACGGTGGCCCCGGTGGTGGTGAAAGCGGACATCATCTCGAACCACGCATTTATGAAACGGGTGTCCGGCAAGGTTTGCAG
>JANNNF010000317.1:0-1822 GCA_031398405.1 Rhodobacterales bacterium
CTCAACGCCCTGATCCTTCAGCGCCTGCACCACCATATCGGCACCGGTCATCTGCCGTTTGGCTGTGGTCAAAGTTGGGCTCATATCGGTCATCGTCTTTGTCCTTTGCATCGGCAGGGTCGTCACGTTTTGGCACAACAAAAAGCCCCCGAGGATCAATCGGGGGCGCATGGGAACCTGTCAGGGTCAACCGTTACCGGCCCATACGCCTTTTTCCTACATGTACCAAAATACGCGGCATCCGCAGTTCCTTTATCTCTCGGTCGGAACCTAGGGGGATGCGGCGGGGGCGTCAACCGCAAAAACGCATCTAAAGTGTCGCAGCGAGTGTGAAATTTGAAATATTCTTGCTATTTTTCTGCGCTTCCCGCAATAAACGCAATTATCGCTGCAGTCTTTTGAGTGTTTTCGCGCCCATTGCCTTTACGAGGGCACCTTGCGGTCGACAGTGGGGCGACTCGGGGGCGGCACAGCTGGTTTACGGAGGGGAAAGTGGCAAACCATGGTGGCGGTTCAAGAAAACAGTTCTCAACCCCGCGTTTGCTGTTTAGTCTCGCGACCGGAGTATGACGGACCGCGCATTAGCGTGGCCGACCAAAGGAGGAGACCTGAATGGATCGTCGTTCGTTTATCACCAAAGCAGCTTTGGGGGGCACTGCTGCTGCCGGGGCGTCATTGCTTGCCGCACCGGCCATCGCGCAGACCGTGCCGAAAATCACTTGGCGCGTGACGTCGTCTTTCCCCAAGGCGCTGGACACCATCTTTGGCGCTGCTGAAACCATGTCCAAATTCGTGTCCGAGGCCACGGACGGCAATTTTACCATTCAGGTGTTTCCGGCAGGCGAACTGGTCCCCGGTCTTGAGGCTGCTGATGCAGTATCGTCAGGCACGGTAGAGGCCTGCCATACCGTGCCATATTACTTCTGGGGCAAAGATCCGACTTATGCGCTTGGCGCTGCTGTGCCCTTTGGTCTGAACGCGCGGATGATGAACGCCTGGTGGTACTATGGTGGCGGCATCGACATGATGAACGAGTTTTACGCCACGCAAAACCTGATCGCTTTCCCGGCGGGCAATACCGGCGTGCAGATGGCGGGCTGGTATCGCAAGGAAATCAATTCGCTGGCCGATCTTCAGGGCCTGAAGATGCGCATCGGTGGCTTTGCCGGCAAGGTGATTGAGAAGCTGGGCGTGGTGCCGCAGCAGATTCCGGGCGGCGACATTTATCCGGCGCTGGAAAAGGGCACCATCGATGCCGCCGAATGGGTTGGTCCCTATGACGATGAAAAGTTGGGGTTCTTCAAGGTCGCCCCGTTCTATTACTATCCCGGCTGGTGGGAGGGTGGTCCGTCGATCGCCACGATGATCAACCTTGCCAAGTGGAATGAACTGCCGAAGAACTATCAGGCCATTCTGAAAACCGGCTGTGCGCTGGCAAACACCGACATGTTGGCGTCCTATGACTGGAAGAACCCGACCGCGCTGAAATCGCTTGTTGCAGGCGGGGCGCAGCTGCGGCCGCTGCCGCAAGACGTGCTGTCGGCGGCTTTTGATGCTGCAGCGGCGACTTATGCCGAGGTTTCGGCCACCAATGAAACCTTCAAGAAGATCAAGGCAAGCCAAGATGCGTTCCGGGCCGATGCGTATCTGAACGCGCAGATAGCCGAATACAACTATGACGTGTTCATGATGGCACAGCAGCAGGCGGGCAAGCTGTAACGCGTTACGCGCGTTGACGGCACCGGGGGTTTCACACCCCCGGACCCCCGTGGGATATTTTCGCCAAAATGAAATGCAAAAGGCCCCGGAGCGTATGCTGCGG
>JANNNF010000349.1:0-4285 GCA_031398405.1 Rhodobacterales bacterium
CCTTGTTCCCACAAAACAATCCTCCCGTCCCATCCCGGGACAAGCAGAATACCCCTTGCCCCCACCCCCGCCTTGCGAAAGGGTCGGCATCGTTGCGGCTAAGGAGGCGTCATGGATTTTCGTTCCCTCATCATGGGCCTCGCCTTCGTTCTGATGTGGTCGTCGGCCTTTGCCACCGCCCGCATCATCGTCGCCGACGCGCCCCCCCTGCTGGCCCTGTCGGCCCGCTTCCTGATCTCGGGCGGCATCGCCATCGCCATTGCCGCCACCCTCGGCCAAAGCTGGCGCCTCACCCGCCCCCAGGCCCGGTCGGTGGTGATCTTCGGCCTCTGCCAGAACGCCCTCTACCTCGGCCTCAACTTCGTTGCCATGCAGTGGATCGAGGCCTCCCTCGCCGTGATCATCGCGGCCTCTCTCCCCCTCATCGTCGCCCTGCTGGACTGGCTGGTCCGCGGCCAGCGCGTCGCCCCCCTCGGCATCCTCGGCCTGATCCTTGGCATGGCCGGCGTGGCTCTGATCATGGGGACGAGGGTCCAAGGCGGTGCCGACCCGTGGGGCGTCGTGCTGTGCATCGGTGGGGCCACCGCCCTCGCCGTCGCCACCATGTCGGTGCGCGGGGCCTCGGGCGGCGGCAACCTCTTGATGATCGTAGGATTGCAGATGCTGGTCGGCTCCCTCGCCCTCGGGTTGGCAGGGGTAGTGCTGGAACGTCCGGTGGTGAACTGGACGCCGCAGCTGATCGCCGCCTTCGCCTATCAGATCCTGATCCCCGGCCTCGCCGCCACCCTGCTGTGGTTCCGGCTGGTCGGCCGCATCGGGGCCACCCGGGCGTCAACCTTCCACTTTCTCAACCCGTTTTTCGGGGTATCAATCGCAGCCATCTTACTGGGCGAAACCATTGGACCCTTGGATTTACTGGGCGTTGTCGTGGTAATGGTCGGCATCCTCGCCGTGCAACTGTCGCGCGCACGGGTGACGTAAACCCCCCCACCCGACTTTGTGAGTGAGGGATGGGCTGGGGGCTACGCTGGGTCAGTCTCCATCCACAAACACCTCGGCCCGTTTTTTCCGGACTGCCGGCATCAACACCACCACCAGCACCGCAACCGTCAGCACCAGCAACGTCGCGCTGATGGGCCGCGTCAGGAAGGTGGTCGGATCGCCGCGGCCAAGGATCATTGCGCGGCGCAGGTTTTCCTCCAGCATCGGTCCCAGCACGAAGCCCAGCAGCAAGGGCGCAGGCTCGCAGCGCAGCTTCAGCAGGATATACCCGAGCAGCCCGAAGCCCGCGACGGCATACAGATCATAGACGTTTGAATTCACTGAATACACGCCGATCGAACAAAACGCCATGATCACCGGGAACAGCACATGATACGGCACTTTCAACAGTTTTACCCACAGCCCGATCAGCGGCAGGTTCAACACGATCAGCATCAGGTTGCCGATCCACATGCTGGCGATGATCCCCCAAAACAGCGCCGGCTGGTCGGTTGCCACATTCGGCCCCGGCACGATGCCTTGGATGATCATCGCCCCGACCATCAGCGCCATCACCGGGTTGGCGGGAATTCCCAGCGTCAGCAGCGGAATGAAACTGGTCTGCGCGCCGGCATTGTTGGCAGACTCAGGCCCTGCCACCCCGGCAATCGCGCCGCGGCCAAACTGCTCGGGCGTTTTGGAAATGCGCTTTTCGACGGTGTAGGACGCAAACGCCGCCAGCACAGCCCCGCCCCCCGGCAAAATCCCCAATGCCGACCCAAGGGCCGTACCGCGCAGCATGGGGGCGATCATTGCTTTCAGATCGTCCTTCGACGGCCACAGCGCCCCCAGCTTTGTGCCCAAAACTGTGCGGTCCTGCTCGCCCTCCAAGTTGCGCAAAATCTCGGCAATCCCGAACACGCCCACGGCAAGAGCCACAAAGTTCAGCCCGTCGGCATAGGCGGTAATCCCAAAGGTAAAGCGCGGCGTGCCGGTGTAGATGTCCGTTCCCACCACCCCAAGCAGCAAACCCAGCACCACCATTGCCAAGGCCTTCAGGATCGACCCATGCGCAAGCGCAATGGCCGACACCAAACCCAGCAACATCAGGCTGAAATACTCGGCCGCACCGAATTTGAGCGCGATCACCGTCAACGGCGGTGCAAAAATAGCCACCAGCAGGGTCGCAACCGTTCCTGCAAAGAATGACCCCAAGGCCGCCACCGCGAGGGCCGTGCCTGCCTTGCCTTGGCGCGCCATCTGATAGCCATCAATCGCCGTTACCGCCGAAGAACTCTCCCCCGGCATATTGATCAGTATGGCGGTGGTGGACCCGCCATACTGCGCGCCATAATAAATCCCGGCAAGCATGATCAGCGACGATACAGGCTCCAGTTGAAAGGTGATCGGCAGCAGCATGGCGATGGTCGCCGTGGCCCCAATGCCTGGCAATACGCCGATCAAGGTGCCGAGGATGACCCCGATCAGGCAGAACAACAGGTTTTCGGGCGAGGCCGCCGTGGCAAAGCCAAGCCCAAGGTTTGAGAGCAGATCCATGTTGCGGCCCCCTTATAACGGCAGCCACGGGCCAAACCTGCGGAACGGCAGGCCAAGCGCATAGCTGAACACCAATGTCGTAAAGATCGTCACGCCGATGGCCAGCACTACAGCGTACACCGGCTTCATCTTCATCCCCGCCAGCGCCGCAATCAGCGTGGTGAAGAAAATCGACGGTACAAACCCCAATCCCCGCACGGTCAGACCGAAAAACACCGGTGCCGCCAGAATGAACACCATGCCGCGCCAGGCATAGGCTCCGACCGCCTCGCCGACCGACCCGAACGAGCTGATTACGATTCCGATCCCCAGCAAGGTCAGAACGACTGCCAGCACCATGGGAAAATACCCCGGCCCCATCCGCAAAGTGGTGCCCATCTCCAGATCAAGTGCAGTCAGCCCGAACACGGCCCCGAACAGAATAAACAAAATCCCGGCGGTGAAATCCGCCTTGTTGATGGTGGTCATGGGTGTCCCCCCGCGCAAAAGGAAATGGCCCCGGCCTGCGCCGGGGCCAGATTGATCAGTCTGCGAACACGCCCGCAGATTCAATGATCGGCTTCCAGCGGGTAATCTCGCCCTCCAGCTTGGCCTTCAGCGCGGCAGGGGTGGCATCAGTGGCAGAGGACGGCACAGTGCCCAACTCGCCGAACTTGGCAACGATCTCCGGGTCGGCAAGCGCCTTTTGCAACGCGGCTGCCAGCTTGTCCGTCGCCTCGGCGGGCGTGCCCTTAGGGGCATAAATGCCGTGCCAGATGCCGACTTCCATCGTCGGCGCGCCGCCTTCGGCCACGGTTGGCAGGTCCGGGAAAATCGCCAGACGCGCCGGGCTGGTCACGGCATAGGCCTTGATGGTGCCGCCCTTGATCTGCTCGGTGGTGTTGGTGGTCTGGTCGCACATCAGATCAACCTGACCACCCAGCAGTTCGGTCATAGCAGGCCCGGTGCCTTTGTAAGGCACGGTCACGATCGGTGCATCCAGCGCCTGCATGAACAGCATGCCGCACAGATGTGACGCAGCCCCGATACCGGCATTGGCCATGGTGATGCTGTCGGCATTGGCCTTCACATAGGTGATCAGCGACGCCATGTCGGCAGGCTCAAAATCCTTGCGTGCCACCACGGTCATCGGCACTTCGGTCACCAGGCCGACATACTCAAACGCGTCCAGCGGCTTGTAGGCCAGATTGCGATACAGCGTGGCCGAGGTGGCCATTCCGATGTGGTGCAGCAGGATGGTATAGCCATCGGCCTCTGCTGCAGCCACCTGACCCGCACCAAGGGTGCCACCGGCACCACCGACGGTTTCGACGATGATCTGCTGCCCCAGATCGGCAGACATCTTTTCCGCAATCAACCGGCCCACCGTATCGGTCGGACCTCCGGCAGCAAAAGGCACAACCATGGTAATGGTACGATCAGGATAGCCTTGCGCAAACGCAGTCGATGCGGTCAACGCGGCAGCCGCCGCAACAGCGGCAAATTTGACGGATAGGGCCATTGGTTCCTCCCAAAACTGGCGATAAGCCCCGCGCGCCCCTCCTCGGGCACTGCGGTTGCCATTACCTACGCGCCGGGAAACTCCCCCAGACAAGCGGCCAAGGCCAGGCATTCGCACAAAAACCACGTGGCAGATCCCGGCATGGGTGGATAAGGGATCAAACCTCAAACACAGTGTGTGGATTTCCACCCATATTTTCTGTCCTCAAGTATCCCACGGGGGTCCGGGGGTGTGAAACCCCCGGCG
>JANNNF010000100.1:0-19832 GCA_031398405.1 Rhodobacterales bacterium
CAGGTGACAAACACCAGCCGCCCGCCCGGGGCCAGCCAGCCAAGCGCGCGGTCCAACAGGGCTGCTTGCAAAGCGGTCAAGCTGGGCAAGTCAGATCCGTCCTTGATGAACGGCAGGTCCGGGTGGCGGCGCAGCGTGCCTGTGGCCGAACAGGGCGCGTCCAGCAGGATGGCGTCAAACGGCGCGTCCGGTTGCCATTGCATCGCATCAGCCACGACCAGTTCCGCAGCCAGCCCCACCCGTGTCAGATTTTCGGCCACCCGCGCCATGCGGGGCCCCGAAATATCCAGCGCCGTGACCTTTGCCCCGGCATCAGCGAGTTGCAGAGTCTTGCCGCCCGGTGCCGCACACATGTCCAGCACACGTTCCCCCTGCGCAGGGGCCAACAGCCGCACGGCCATTGCGGCGGCCGCATCCTGCACCCACCATTGGCCGTTCGCATATCCGGGCAGGCCCGTCACTTGCCCTGCGTCGGTCAGGCGCAGTGACCCGGTTGGCAGCATCACCCCCTGGGGCACCTCCACCGCGCCTTGGCGCAAGGTAAGGTCCAGCGGGGCAGGCCTCGCCTGCACAGCCTCGATCGCTGAGACCGCATCGCGCCCGTAGGCGTGCACCATTGGTTGGCGCAGCCAACGGGGCATCCGTTGTGGTGGCTGGCCGCCCAGCAAGCCATCTTCGGGCAGGGCGCGCAGCACAGCATTGACCAGCCCGGTCAGATGCCCGGTACGGTTGCCGCGACGCACCATCTCAACCGCCGTGTTCACCACCCCATGCGCCGCAGCCCCCATGCTGCGTTCTACCACCGCCAGCCGCAGAACGTTCAGCGCGGTCAGCGGCGGGATTTTGCGCAGATGTTTCGACAGCAGTTTATCGACGGGCTCAATATGGCGCAGCACCGCAGTGGCCAGTCGCAAAGCGCGAGCGCGGTCTTGCGGGCCAAGCCCGGGGGCCTCGGGAATTTGTGACAGCATGGCCCCTTCGCCCAGAACGGCGTCCAAAAGCGCCACTGCGGCCATACGCGCCGCCAGACCTTCTGTCATCGCCGTCCCCTTGCTGTTGTGCGGTCAGGACGTATATCAGACAGATGCAAGGCACAAGGAAACGTAAAATGGCTGACGTAGCCCCCGATCTGCCCCCCGCTGCTGTCCGCGCATTGGCCGAAGCTGAAGCCCGTCGCAAAGCGGCTGATACCGCTGCAATGCCGAAGGAGTTGGGGAGCCGTGACGGCCCCGAACCTGTGCGCTATGGCGATTGGGAACGCAAAGGTCTGGCCATAGACTTTTAGCGCATCTTCAGCACAGCCGAATCACCGGCCCCCTGATCGACGGTAAAACGGATATCGGTTTCGCCCTTCGCCTCGACCAACTGGCAGTTATAGGGGATCGCTGTACCGCTCCAATCCATCTCGCGGCAAAAATAACCGTCTTTCCAAGCCCAGGACCCGGTGATGTCCCAGCCAAGGGCGCTGCCCGCAATTGACCCATCCGGCATCAACCGGATCGACAGGTTATAAAGGCCGATCCGCAATTCGCGCCCTTCGACCAATGACAGAAACGCGGCCTTGTCACGCACGGCGGCATAGTCGGCTGCGTGTGCAGGTAAGGCAGACAGCACCAGACAGCACAGAGTTTGAAAAGCACGGGTCATTATTGCCAACCTTTTTTATATGCACCCGTTACGCAGGGGAACCCGCGCCGGATGCTATGCGTCAACAAGGTCACGCGGCTGTGAAGAAGGGCTCACAAACCCAGTACATCCATCATATCATATTCGCCGGGTTTCTGTCCCTGCCCCCACAGCGCCGCCCGCAGCGCGCCCCGGGCAAAAACCATGCGATCAGTGGCAATGTGGCGCAGCACAACGCGTTCGCCATCGGCGGCAAAAATCACGTCATGTTCCCCCACGATATCGCCGCCGCGAATCGCCGAAAACCCGATGCTGCCCTGCGGACGCGCGCCAGTGATGCCGTCGCGACCTGACACCCGCGCGTCGACCAGTGATACGCCCCGTCCATCCGCCGCCGCTTGCCCCAGCATCAGCGCAGTGCCGGATGGTGCATCCACCTTCATGCGATGATGCGCCTCGACCACCTCGATATCCCAATCTGCATCCAGTGCCTGCGCCACTTTTTGCGTCAGACGCACCAAAAGGTTGACGCCAAGGCTCATGTTGCCGGCCCGTACAATCACGGCGTGGTGCGCGGCCCATGAAATCTTGTGCAAATGCTCAGGCTCCAACCCCGTGGTGCCGATCACATGCACTGCGCGGGCTTGGGCGGCGAGGGCGGCAAATTCCACGGTGGCCGCAGGGGCGGTAAAGTCGATCACGGCCTGCGCCTTGGCGAACACGTCCAGCGGGTCATCGGTCACCATCACACCAATGTCAGCGCCGCCCATGCAGGCCCCCACATCGCGGCCCAGCCATGCGTGTCCGGGGCGTTCCAGACAACCCACCAGACGGGCCTTGTCAGACGCGGCCACCATGCGGATCAGCATTTGCCCCATGCGGCCCGAGGCCCCAGTGATCACGATCGCCGGCAGGTTGGTCATGGCAGTCTCCCTTAACTGGCCTTGCGTTTAGCGCCGTTCCGCGTGAGGCAAAAGCCCGCCGTTGCAGGCGCGCGCAAAAAGGCATACACGCGCGCCATGTCAAACAATCGCACCTCCGCTGGATCCACCACTGTTTTGCGCCAACTGCGCGTCGGCGAACTGGTTCGCCGCACGTTGGCCGATATGCTGAACCGTGGCGATATCCACGACACCGCCCTGAACGCCATGTCGATCACCGTCAGCGAAGTGTCGCTGTCGCCTGATCTGAAAGTGGCGACTGTTTATGTCATGCCGCTGATGGGGTCAGTCCCGGTGGCCGAGGCTATCGCGGCGTTGGCCCGCAACAAGCATGAATTGCGCCGCCGTCTGGGCGGTGAGATGACGTTGAAATATGCGCCCGACCTGCGCTTTCGCGCAGATGAGACATTTGACCGGTTGGACGAAACCCGCCGGCTGTTTTCAGACCCGACTGTGCAGCGCGATATTGCCACGCCTGATGAGCCCGATAACGAGGACGGCACCTCGGACAAGGCGTGACATGATCTGGCGGCTTTTGGTACTGCTGGGCCTGCTGCCGCTACCCGCCTTGGCGGGTGGCTGCCGTAACCTAAATTTCGATGGCACGTCTTATACCCTTTGCGAGGTGGCGGCGGGCGAGGATCTGCGGCTGTTCCAGTCAGGCCCGGTTGGCGTTCTGGGCAGCTTTTCGGCGGCGAATGATCTGTTGGCGGCAGAGGGCAAGACCCTTGGCTTTGCGATGAATGCGGGGATGTTTCACCCGGACCGCACGCCGGTGGGGTTGTATATCGAAGATGGCGTTGCGCAGACCCCGCTTGTAACCCGCGACGGGCCGGGAAATTTCGGTTTGCTGCCGAACGGGGTATTTTGTGTGGCAGACACCTTTCGGGTGATCGAAAGCCTGGCGTTCAAGGCCGAGGCCCCTGCTTGCCGCTATGCCACGCAATCTGGGCCAATGCTGGTGATCAACGGCAAGCTGCACCCGAAGTTTTTGGCCGACAGTGACAGTTACAATGTGCGCAACGGGGTGGGGGTGTCTGCCGATGGCGCGCGGGCGGTGTTTGCGATTTCCAATAGTGCGGTAAACTTTCATAGCTTTGCCCGGCTGTTCCGGGATGGGCTGAACTTACCCGACGCGCTGTATTTTGATGGCAGCATATCCCGTTTGTTCGCGCCAGGACTCGGGCGCAACGATCTGGGGTTTTCCATGGGGCCGATGGTCGGCACCGTTGTTCCGAAAGGCTGACATTCAATGGCGCGCACGAAAAAAGGGCGGGTCGTTTCCGGCTGGCTGGTGGTGGACAAACCGGCGGGGATCACCTCCACCGCTGTGGTCAACAAGGTAAAATGGGCGTTCGAGGCGCAAAAGGCGGGCCACGCAGGGACGCTTGATCCGGATGCCACGGGAGTTCTCGCGGTGGCCTTGGGCGAGGCGACCAAGACGGTACCTTACGTGACCGATGCGCTGAAATGCTACCGTTTTGTGGTGACGTTCGGGGCTGCGACCGATACCGACGACGCGTCTGGGGCGGTGATTTCGACATCTGAGGCACGGCCATCAGACGCGGAAATTGCAGAGGCTCTGGTGGCGTTCCGCGGCGATATCCAGCAAATCCCGCCGCAGTATTCGGCAGTCAAGATTGACGGCGAAAGGGCCTATGATCTGGCACGAGAGGGGACAACGATGGATATTGCGGCGCGGCCCCTGTGGGTGGAGCAGTTGGAGGTGATCGCCCGGCCCGATGCCGACCATGTGGAACTGGAGATGGTCTGCGGCAAAGGCGGTTATGTGCGATCCATCGCGCGTGATCTGGGCGCGGCACTTGGGTGCCTTGGCCACGTGGACTGGTTGCGGCGCACGTGGTCGGGGCCGTTTGTGGCCGGCGAGGGGATCTCGTTGGACGAGGTGCAGCGCATTGCGCGGACCGAGGAATTGGACGCTTGGCTGAAGCCTTTGGAACTGGGGCTGGCCGATCTGCCGGAACTGGTGGCGACGCCAGAGGGGGCTGCCCGGATGCGCAATGGCAACCCCGGCATGGTGATTGCGTCCGGGGTGGAATGGGGCGACGAAGCTTGGGCCAGCTATCAGGGGCGGGCCGTGGCTGTGGGCCATTACAAGGCGGGGGAATTGCATCCATCGCGGGTATTCAACTGAGCAGGGGGCCGGTTGAACAGGGGCCGGCCTCGGGGGGCATCGAGCCCCCGCTCGGCCGGGCTGCCGCGGAGGGCTGCATGATCATTCGCAAGCATGACAAGGGCGATGCAGCGTCAGAGGCGGTGTATTCGTCCTGCGAGCGCTATCGCTATCTGTTGACACGGGTCTGGGATCCGGCAGGGCGCAAGGTGCTGTTCATCATGCTGAACCCCTCGACGGCGACAGAATTGCAGAATGACCCGACTGTGGAGCGCTGCGAACGCCGTGCGCGCGCTTTGGGGTTTGGGGCGTTTCGGGTGACGAATATCTTTGCCTTTCGCGCCACCGACCCGCGCGTGATGCGCGCACAGGCCGACCCGGTGGGGCCGGGGAATGATGCGGCGATTTGCGAAAGTCTGAACTGGGCCGACCAGATCATTTGCGCCTGGGGCAACCATGGGACACACTTGGCGCGCGGGACGGGGGTTGAGGCGCTGTTGCGCGGCTCCGGCTTGCCGCTGTGGCATCTGGGGCTGACCCTAGCGGGGCAACCGAAGCATCCGCTGTACATCGGCTATGAACGGCAACCTCTGCTCTGGCAGGGTTGATCGGGGGCAACGGTGAGTATCCGGGAAAGAGCGGTTCGTGCAGAGGGCCGGGCTTTGATCAGGCGGCAGCGAGCCTGATCTGGGAGATATCGACCGGATCACCGCCTGTGACCACGCCGATGGGCGAGCCATCAATCAAGATGGTCGTGCTGCCCGAGATCTCATCCGTTTCCAGTGTCAGTTCAGGCGCGGCATGGGTGTTGCTGTCGTAGACCACCACGATTTCATCCTGTTCTGCGTTGTAATCAGATATATTGGCCACACCCCCTTTGGCCACCCAATCTGCGAGGGTGAACACATCGGCACCCGTCCCGCCGTTGCCATAATCGCCCCCGCCCAGAAACAGATCGTCGTCACCTTCACCGCCGTTCAGGAAATCAGGGACCGCATCATCGACATCTGACAGGGTGTCATTGCCCGCGCCCCCATCCAGGGTGTCACTGCCCGCACCGCCGATCAGGGCATCGGCATCATCGCCGCCTGCCAGCCAATCGTCGCCCTCTGCGCCGGTCAGACTGTCTACCCCGGTTCCGCCCAGCATGGTATCGTCGCCCGCGCCACCATCCAGCACATCATCGCCGTTGTGGCCGTACAGGCTGTCATTCCCTTCGTCGCCGGTCAGGCTGTCATCACCTGCATCGCCATGCAGATCGTCCACCCCGATGCCGCCGGTCAGCGCATCATCGCCCGCCCCGCCAGAGGCATAATCATTGCCCGCAGCGCCGTTCAGCACATCATCGCCTTCCTTACCATCCATCTGGTCATTTCCGTCAGCGCCCGACAAGTGATCGTCGTTGTCAGCCCCTGACAGCAGATCGTCGCCCAATGATCCGGTCAGATCGACGGTATCATCGGTCCGGTCGGGCACATCATCCGAGATGGGCATTCCGTCATCCGTAGGGTCAGTGGCAATGCCGTCGCCGGGCACCTGGTCATCACCCGCATCCAGTGGAATGGTTTCGCCGCCAGCGTCATCTGCGTCATCGGGCTGATCCGGATTGTCATCTTCCGACGAGTCGGTCTGGGGGTTGATCAGTGACTCAGCCATCACCCCCGCGAACAAAGCCCCCATCAGGCCAAACAATGCCAACATCTGATGATCCTTACGCCCAAACCCACGATTCACACGACGCCGCACCCCTGCGGCGTTAACCATATTCTCTGTAACCTTCTGACAGGACAGAACAAATATATTGATACCATGCCACGAGTCGAGTTGATTTCCTATACCTTGTCGATATGGGCCGCATTGTTTTTGCAGGCTGGGTTAAGAAAGCGTAGCAAATGTGGAAAATCGCTGGTTGTTTGATGGCGTCATAATTTGCAACCAAGGGAAGAAAAAATGGGGAAGCCCGAATGACGCTGGAGAGGAAACATGAGCCTTCCCTTTTTGGCCGATCTGCCCTATACGCGCGCATCTGCAGTGACTACCGCAGACCCCCGGCCTTGCTGGACGACATCCCGGCCTGTGCCTTCACCCTCTTAATAGGAGATCACGATGTCGATCACCGTCGAAGAAAAAGCCCGCCTGATTTCGGAATATGCCACCAAAGAACATGACACCGGCTCGCCGGAAGTTCAGGTGGCCATCCTGTCGTCGCGGATTGCCACGCTGACCGAACACTTCAAAAGCCACAAGAAGGATAACCATTCCCGCCGTGGTCTGTTGATGATGGTCGCACAGCGCCGCAAGCTGCTGGACTATCTGAAGGGCAAGAACGAGGGCCGTTATACGTCGCTTATCGGACGTCTGGGCCTGCGCCGCTAACCAAGACGACGCGCCCTCCGGGGCGCGTTTGTCATTTCCGGCCTCCATCGGGCGTCGTGGAGGCCGCAGACAATAGACGCCACGGGCATGGGGCCCGTACGCAACATGGCCGGGCGGAGGGTCCCCCGGCAACATAGGAAAACAGATGTTCAATGTGACGACAAAATCTATCCAGTGGGGGCGTGAGACGCTGACCCTGGAATCTGGCAAGGTTGCCCGTCAGGCAGATGGCACAGTCATCGCAACCCTGGGTGAAACCAGCGTTATGGCCAACGTGACCTTCGCCCGCGCGGCAAAGCCGGGGCAGGATTTCTTTCCACTTACCGTGCACTATCAGGAAAAATACTACGCTGCTGGCAAAATTCCCGGCGGCTTTTTCAAGCGCGAAGCACGCCCTTCGGAAAAAGAAACGCTAACCTCGCGTCTGATCGACCGCCCGATCCGCCCGCTGTTCGTGGATGGCTTCAAGAATGAAGTGCTGGTGATGTGCACCGTTTTGTCGCACGACCTTGAAAACGAGCCCGACATTGTCGCCATGATCGCCGCATCTGCTGCTCTGACCGTGTCCGGCGTGCCGTTCATGGGCCCGATCGGTGCGGCCCGCGTTGGGTTTGCGAACGGCGAGTATGTGCTGAACCCGACCGTCGATGACATGCAGACGCTGAAGAACAACCCCGAACAGCGCCTCGACTTGGTCATTGCCGGCACCCAAGACGCCGTGATGATGGTGGAATCGGAAGCCTATGAGCTGACCGAGGCCGAAATGCTGGGGGCCGTCAAATTTGGCCACGCCCAGATGCAGCCAGTGATCGACTTGATCATCGACTTTGCTGAAGATTGCGCAAAAGAGCCGTTCAATTTCAGTGCACCAGACTATTCGGCTCTGTTTGGCCGCGTGAAAGCTGCTGGCGAAACCCAGATGCGCGCCGCCTTTGCGATCAAAGACAAGCAAGACCGCACCAATGCGATTTCCGATGCTGTAGCCGCCATCAAAGGCGGTTTGGCGGCAGAAGATTTGGCCGATATCAACCTTGGTTCGGCAATCAAGAAGTTGGAATCGTCGATCCTTCGCGGCGACATCATCAATGGCGGCACCCGGATTGACGGGCGCGATACCAAGACCGTGCGCGGTATCGAATCGCAGACCGGCATCCTGCCGCGTACCCATGGCTCGGCCCTGTTCACCCGTGGTGAAACGCAGGCGCTGGTCATGACCACCCTCGGCACCGGCGAAGATGAACAGATCATCGACGCTTTGCATGGCAACAGCCGGTCGAACTTTCTGCTGCACTACAACTTCCCCCCCTATTCGGTAGGCGAAGTTGGCCGTGTGGGCAGCCCGGGCCGTCGCGAGATTGGTCATGGTAAACTGGCGTGGCGCGCGTTGCAGGCGGTTTTGCCTGCAGCAACCGACTTTCCTTACACCATCCGCGTTGTGTCTGAGATCACTGAATCCAATGGTTCGTCTTCGATGGCGTCGGTTTGCGGTGGCAGCTTGTCGATGATGGATGCGGGCGTTCCGTTGAAAGCGCCCGTGGCTGGCGTTGCCATGGGTCTAATCCTGGAAGACGACGGCCGCTATGCGGTGCTGACTGACATTCTGGGCGACGAGGATCACCTCGGCGACATGGATTTCAAGGTGGCGGGCACCGAAAAGGGTATCACCAGCCTGCAAATGGATATCAAGATTGCCGGGATCACGCCGGAAATCATGGAGCAGGCACTTGCACAGGCCCGCGATGGCCGTCTGCACATTCTTGGCGAAATGGCCAAGGCGCTGACGTCCGCCCAGGCTTTCAGCCAGTATGCGCCCAAGATCGAAACCCTGCAAATCCCAACGGACAAAATCCGTGAAGTGATCGGCTCGGGCGGCAAGGTCATCCGCGAAATCGTGGAAGTGTCGGGCGCAAAGGTCGACATCAACGACGAAGGCATCATCAAGATCGCGTCGAACAATGCTGAGAATATCAAGAAAGCCTATGACATGATCTGGTCGATCGTGGCTGAACCCGAAGAGGGTAAAGTCTACACCGGCCGCGTTGTGAAACTGGTGGACTTCGGGGCGTTCGTGAACTTCATCGGCAAGCGTGACGGTCTGGTCCACGTCAGCCAAATCGCCAACAAGCGCCTAAATCACCCGAACGAACATTTGAAGGAAGGTCAGGAAGTGAAAGTGAAACTTCTGGGCTTTGATGATCGCGGCAAGGTGCGGTTGGGCATGAAGATGGTCGATCAGGAAACCGGTGCCGAAATCACCGAAGCTGCCGCCGAAGCGTAAGCTTTTTCAGTCAAACCAAGGCCCCGGCAGAAACGCCGGGGCCTTTTGCTGCGCAGACACTTGGGTCGCTGCAGCAACACGTCTTGTCTGCGGCATAAGCCTGCTTATTCCGACCATTATCGCTTGCAGACGCGTGCCAGATCGGGCGTTCTGTGCGGCAGCGCACAGGAGACCCCGCATGGAAAACTGGGATGAGATTCGCACCGCCTATCAGGTGGCCCGGCTTGGCACAGTGTCAGGGGCTGCGGACGTGCTGGGCGTGCATCATGCCACCGTCATCCGCCACATCGACGCGCTGGAAAAGCGCATGGGTACTCGACTGTTTCAGCGCCATGCCCGTGGTTACGCCCCCACCGAGGCCGGGCGTGATCTGCTGACCGTGGCGCAGACGACCGAAGAGCAATTCGCCCAACTCTCCAGCCGCATCAAGGGGCAGGGCGAGACCGTGACGGGTGAGATGGTGGTGACGTCGATTGCAGGCCTCTCGGATCTTGTGGTGCCGGTGCTTGCACAGTTTCAGGCCGATTTTCCCGGCGTGCAGGTGCGTTTTTTGACTGATATGCGAGTGTTCCGGCTGGATTACGGCGAGGCCCATGTGGCGATACGCGCAGGTGCCGCCCCCGAAGAACCCGACAACGTGGCGCAACCTTTGGTGCGGGTGCGCACCGGACTGTACGCCTCGAAATCCTATGTGGCGCGCCACGGTCTGCCAAGCTCTGAGGCCGATTTTGCCGGCCACCGCTTTGTCACCGCCGATAATGAGGCATCGCGTGCCCCCTTTCACCGCTGGCTGCGCGGTGTGGTGCCGCCCGAGGCGGTGATCTTTCGTGCCACTGAGCCTGCGGCTCTGACCCGCGCGCTTGGTGATGGCATCGGCATCGGGTTTCTGTCGGCCTACGTCGCCGAAGCCCGCGATGATGTGGTCGAGGTGATGGCGCCGCGCCCGGAATGGGAGGCCCCGTTGTGGCTGGTCACGCATGTTGATCTGCACCGCACCCGCAAGGTGCAGGCCTTGCTGGCGCAGTTGAAAGAAGCCGCGAAAAGCTGGCCTGTGTGAGGGCATGACGACGGCTGCCCTGACCCAACACGCGCGCGGCCATTTGGCTATGCTATGCTTTTCCGCGCTTGTGGCGGGGTCATTTTCGCTCGGCTCGCTGGCCGCGCCCTTTGTCGATCCGACCGCGCTGTCTGCCTTGCGCTTTGTCTTGGCAGGCGTGTTGGTGGGCGTGGCGGCGCTTGCAACCACGGGTATTCCGCGCAGCGCCTTTGCCGCCCCATGGCGCTATCTGGTTTTGGGCGGGCTGTTGGCGCTGTATTTCGTGCTAATGTTTGAAGGGCTTAAGACTGCGGCCCCGGTGTCCACCGCCGCCGTGTTCACCCTGACCCCGATAATGGCGGCAGGCTTTGGCTGGCTGGCTTTGCGCCAGCGGCTGACGGGGCGGATGATCGCCGCGCTGCTGTTGGGGGCCGTTGGCGCACTGTGGGTGATTTTCCGCGCCGATCTGGCGGCTCTGCTGGCCTTTGATATCGGGCGCGGAGAGGTGATCTACTTCTGGGGCTGTGTCGCCCATGCACTGTACGCCCCGATGGTCCGCAAACTCAACAGGGGCGAGCCTGCGATCGTATTCACCTTAGGCATGATGGTGGCGGGCTGCGGTCTGCTGACCCTGTGGGGCTGGCCTGCGATCTTGGCCACCGACTGGGCCGCATTGCCCGGAATCGTCTGGGTCTGCCTGATCTATGTGGCGGTGGCAGCATCTGCGATGACCTTTGTGCTTCTGCAATACGCCACCCTGCGTCTGCCTGCCGCCAAGGTGATGGCCTATACCTATCTTGTACCCAGTTGGGTGATCTTGTGGGAAATGGCGCTGAACGGGGCCGCGCCACCGGGGAAAATTCTGGTGGGGGTGGCGCTGACAGGGGTGGCGCTGGTGCTTTTGCTGAAAGATGAAGGCTGAGGGGGCTTTACACCTGCCCCCCACCCCGCTACCTGCCCCGTTCGCTTATCGGAGCATTCCATGACCCCCCTTTCCTGCGGTATCGACTTTGGCACCTCAAACTCTACTGTCGGGTTGGCCTCGGGCGGCAACGCTCGGTTGATCGCGCTGGAAGCGGCTGCCACTACCTTGCCAAGCGCGGTGTTCTGGGATGCTGATGGTGCGCCGCCCCGATTTGGCCGCGCAGCGGTTGCGGCCTATACCGAAGGCGAGGATGGACGGCTGATGCGGGGGCTAAAAAGCACCCTCGGGTCCAGCCTGATCAATGAACGCACCCGAGTTGGTAACAAGGCGTTGTCGTTCAAAGAGATTGTCGCGGCTTACTTTGGTCATCTGAAAGCGCGGCTGGAGGCCGAGGCGGCCGCGCCCGTTACCCGCGCCGTGCTGGGGCGACCTGTGCATTTTGTCGATGACGACGCAGCCGGCGATGCGGCAGCCCAAGGCGTGCTGGTAGATATCGCGCGGGCCAACGGCTTTACCGACATCGCGTTTCAGTATGAACCGATTGCCGCCGCGCTGGACTATGAACAGGGTGTGGCGCGCGAAGAATTGGTGCTGATCGTTGATATCGGCGGCGGTACGTCCGACGTGTCGGTGGTGCGGGTGGGGCCAGAGGCCGCGCTGCACGCCGACCGGGCGGGCGATATTCTGGGCAACGACGGCATCCGTCTGGGCGGCACCGATTTTGACCGGATGCTGAGTTTGGCCGAGGTGATGCCACTAATGGGGTTTGGCGCGTCCACTGGCGGCGGTCGGGGCACGATGCCCAAGCATTACTACCTTGACCTTGCCACCTGGCACCGGATCAACATGCTGTATACGCCCCGCACGAGTGCCGACCTAAAGGCCCTCCGGCATGAGGCCGACCACCCCGAACGGCTGGACCGTCTGATCCGCGTGGTGAACACGCGAGCGGGCCATGCCTTGGCGATGGCGGTTGAGGGTGCAAAAATCGCGATGTCTGACGCCGAAGTGGCGCGGATTGACCTGACCGAAATCATGGGCGGGCCAAACCCGCTGGCCCGGCGCGCAGCGTTTGAGGCGGTGGTAGACCCCGCCATCGCGCGGCTGACGACGCTGTTTGACCGGGTGCTGGTGCAGGCGGGTGTAGCACCTGCCCAGATTGCCACGGTCTTTATGACTGGCGGGTCAAGCCACCTGCCGGTCGTGCGCCGTGCGGTCGCGGCCACGTTGCCGGGTGCCCGCATCGCGACGGGCGACATGTTTGGAAGCGTGGGTCTGGGTCTGGCAATCGAGGCTGCGCGGCGATTTCGGTAAGGTCAGAGCAGAACATCGACGGATGTCAGGCCAATATGGTTCAGCAATGAGATGAACGCATCCACATGCCTGTCACCACCGATTGCCGAGGTGGACGGCCGCCCGCATGGGGTTGCGCACTACCTGTTCCACCGACTCGGCTGGAAGCTCGAAAACGTCTGCTACCTGCAAGGCCTTTATATGATCCCGACGCCAGGGGCACTGGCATGGGTCGCGCCTTGATTGAGGCTGTTTATGCGGCGGCCGTTGCCGCAGGTGGCCCTGCCGTCTATTGGCTGGCGCAGGATTTCAATGCCACGGCGCGCACGTTGTACGACCAGATCGGCACGCGTTCGCCTTTTGTGAAGTATAATCGCAGGCTTTCAGGACGCTTCAGGCGGGGACGCGCTGTTTGCGAAAGCTGTCTTTCAGACAAATCAAATCGCCTGAAAATTCAAACACATCGCAACCCTGCACATCCTCCATCTGTCCCTGCCCGTCCCGGCCCAAAAACCGCCAGGTGGACAGCCCGGTGTCGCCCAGCACCAGGTACTGGCCTTCGGTCCAATGCGCAACAGGAAAGCGGTCCAGTATGGCCCGAGACGCGGCGCGCACAGCGGCGTGACCCAAGTGGCGCGCGCCTTTACTCTCGGGTCCAGCGGCAGCGTAAAACGCACAATCCGCCGTCGGCCACGTTAGTACCTGCTTTCCCGGACGCAAGGCCGTTCGGCACTTGCTCAAAGAGCATTGCGCTTGACTAACGACGGCCCATAGCCTACTCGGCCGATTAATTCCCCCGGAGGCGTCTGCTTCCGGTCCCTTGGCTTATGCCGGGATCGCCATCTGTCAGCGCGTTGCGCCCACAGGTGCCATTTCGCATTGGGCTTTGGATACTCACCGTCGGACCCCATATCCGGCACACGCGCAACCAAGGAGAGCGGTCTATGTTCGAGAACCTGTCAGAACGCCTTGGTGGCGTGTTCGACCGCCTGACCAAGCAAGGCGCGCTGTCCGAAGCCGATGTCGTGACCGCCCTGCGCGAAGTGCGCACCGCGCTGTTGGAGGCCGACGTTTCGCTGCCGGTTGCCCGTGATTTCGTCAAACGGGTTCAGGACAAGGCCACCGGGGCGGCTGTGACGAAGTCGATCACGCCGGGCCAGATGGTCGTCAAGATTGTGCATGATGAGCTGATCCGGGTGCTGGCAGGCGACGGCGCTTCTGACGCGCTGAAAATCGACAACCCGCCTGCGGCTGTGTTGATGGTGGGTCTGCAAGGGTCAGGCAAAACCACGACCACGGCAAAACTAGCCAAACGATTGAAAGAAAAGAATGGCAAGCGCGTGCTGCTGGCCAGCCTTGATACCAACCGTCCCGCGGCCATGGAACAACTTGCCATCCTGGGCCTGCAAATCGGCGTTGACAGCCTGCCGATCGTCAAGGGTGAAACCGCCGTCCAGATCGCGCGCCGCGCCAAGACCCAGGCCGCCATGGGCGGTTATGACGTGCTGTTCCTCGATACCGCAGGCCGCTTGCACATCGACGAAGTGTTGATGGATGAAATCCAGTCAGTCCGCGACATTGCCCAACCCCGCGAAACCCTACTGGTTGTCGATGGCCTGACGGGTCAGGACGCGGTGAATGTGGCGACCGAATTTGACGGCAAGGTCGGCATCACCGGCGTCGTGCTGACCCGGATGGACGGCGATGGTCGCGGTGGTGCGGCCCTGTCCATGCGCGCCGTGACCGGTAAGCCCATCCGCTTTGTCGGCATGGGCGAAAAGATGGACGCGCTTGAGACGTTTGAGGCCGACCGCGTCGCAGGCCGCATTCTTGGCATGGGTGATATCGTCGCGCTTGTCGAACGCGCGCGCAGGAAACCTTTGAGGCCGAACAAGCCGAACGCATGATGCGCCGGTTCCAGAAGGGGTTGTTCAATATGAACGATTTCCGGTCGCAGCTGGAACAGATGCAAAAGATGGGCGGCATGAAGGGCGTGATGGGCATGCTGCCCGGCATGGGCAAGATGGCCAAGCAAGCCGAAGACGCGGGCTTTGACGACAAGATGCTGCGCCGCCAGATTGCCCTGATCCAGTCGATGACAAAACGCGAACGCGCCAACCCCGACCTGCTGGCTGCCAGCCGCAAGAAACGCGTCGCCGCAGGGGCGGGCTTGGATGTGTCAGACCTGAACCGTCTGCTGAAACAGCACAAGCAGATGGCAGAGATGATGAAGAAGATGGGCAAGGGCGGCATGATGAAAGCCGCGATGAAACAGATGCTGGGCAAGGGCGGTCTGCCCGATCCGTCGCAAATGTCGCCCGATCAGCTGGAAGAGGCCGCCCGTGGTTTGAAGCAGGGCATGGGCGGCGGTTTTCCGGGGGCAATGCCGCGCGGGCTGACCCTGCCGTCGGGACTATCGGGGCTGGGGCGCAAGAAATGACGGCGCAAAAGGCGATCGGGGCTGTATCTACAGATCCTCTACGGGTTCTTTACGCGTTCTCAACGCAAACTTTACAGCCCGAAGTGCTGAAAACGATTTGGCAGGGGGCCTGTGATGGACGCTGAAACCCGCGCAGCGACAGTGCTGGCCGAACACCGTGACAGCATTGACAGGCTGGATGCGATTTTGGTGTTCACCCTGGCCGAACGCTTCAAACACACGCAATCGGTGGGGCGGCTCAAGGCCGAACACGGATTGCCGCCCTCAGACCCCACACGCGAGGCCCGGCAGATCGAACGGTTGGAAACACTGGCGCGCGATGCCAACCTTGACCCCGAATTTGCCAAGAAATTCCTGACCTTCATCATTTCCGAAGTCATCAGGCATCACGAGAAACTGCAGAAATAATCAACCCGAAGATGGGCAGATTGCCCATCCTACGCAAATTCCCAAGGAGACTACCCTAATGTCGATGAAAATCCGTCTTGCCCGTGGCGGCAGCAAAAAGCGCCCGTTCTATGCGATCGTGGCCACAGATAGCCGCAATCCGCGCGATGGCCGTTTCTTGGAAAAGCTGGGCGTTTACAACCCCTTGCTTGCCAAGGACAGCGAGCAGCGCATCGTGATGAACATGGAGCGTGTGCAGTACTGGCTGGGTCAGGGCGCACAACCAACCGACCGTATCGCCCGCTTCCTTGAAGCCGCAGGCGTGCGCCCCAAGGCCACCCGCAACAACCCCAAATCCGCCGTCCCCGGCAAGCGCATGGCCGAACTGGCCAAGAAGAAAGCTGCCCGCGCCGCAGCCCCGGCAGAAGAATAAATCCGGATATGTCCGGTTCGGAAAATGGCAGCTTTTCCAAAGGCTTCCGTGCCGATCTGGCCGATCTGATGCGCTGGCGGCGTGATGTGCGCCGCTTTCGTACCGACACTGTAGAGGCAGCGGTTCTAAACCGCTGCCTTTGCGCATTCGGGCTGGCCCCGTCTGTGGGGCTGTCTGAACCTTGGCGGCTGATCCGGGTCGAAACCCCAGAGGTGCGGGAGAAAATGGCCGCCAACTACGCAGCGGCAAACGCAGCGGCACTTGCAGGTTATGTGGATGAAAAAGCGCGGATTTATGCCGGGCTGAAGCTATCTGGTATGCGCGAGGCTCCGGTGCATCTGGCAATCTTTTGCGATGATGCCACACCCAAAGGCGCGCAACTTGGGGCCACCACCATGCCGCAAACCCGCGCCTATTCAGTGGTGGGGGCAATCACCTTGTTCTGGCTCGCGGCCCGCGCCGAAGGTCTGGGCGTGGGCTGGGTGTCGATCCTTGATCCGGTGGCATTGCACGCCGATCTGACTGTGCCGCAAGGCTGGTCTTTCATCGGTTATCTGTGCGTAGGCTGGCCCGAGGCCAATCATGACAGCCCTGAGTTGGAACGCGCAGGATGGGAAACCCGCAACCCCGCCTTGTGGATGGAAAGCCGTTGATATGATTGGGCTTCTGGGCCTGCTTCCGGGGTTCAGGCTGGTACGCCGGGCCGTGACGGTGGCGCTTTGTGCGGCTTCCTTCTGGGTCGGGATGCAGTATGGTCTTGGGCAGCAGGCCAATGCCTGCAAAGATGCGGGCGGGGTGGTCACCCCCACTGGATATTGCAAAGGAAGCGCACCATGACGACCGATAAAACCTGTGTCGGGGCCATCGCCGGTGCGTTTGGTGTGGCGGGCGAGGTGCGGCTGAAATCGTTCTGCACGACACCCGAAGATATCGTGTCTTACGGCCCGTTGACCACAGAGGATGGCAAGACGACCTATACCGTCAAGCTGACCCGGGCATCGGTCGCGGGCGGAGTGGGCGTACGGATGTCGGGAATTACCACGAAAGAACAAGCAGATGCCTTGCGCGGCGTCAGCCTGTATGTGGGGCGTGACAAGCTGCCGTCTTTGGGCGATGATGAATTTTACCACGCCGATCTGATCGGGCTGGAGGCCCGTGATACGGGCGGTGCGGTGCTTGGCCCGGTGCAGGCAGTTCACAACCACGGGGCTGGCGATCTGCTGGAAATACTCGTTTCGGGGCGAAAATCTGCCCTACTTGTGCCATTTACCCGTGTCAACGTACCCACGGTAGATATTTTGGCGGGGTGTGTGATCGTGGATGTGCCAGAGGGGCTGGACTAGCCCACTTGCCGTGCGACGCAGCCCATGGAAGTGAGACTGTCATGGCGATTAACAACAGATTGCGTCTATTGCAGGGGGCTGCGGCGCTGTTGTATCTGGGGCCGCTGCTTGCAGGACTTGGCGACTACGGCTGGCGGGTTGTCCCGGTTTTCTCAGCAATATTCGTGCTTTGGCTGATCATTCTTCGGCCCAGCCAATGGCCGCGCGATACGCAAGCGTGGCGCGAAACGCAGGTCTGGGCGGCGTCTTTGGGGGCTGCTATGGTGCAGGTTCTGCTGGTGACTGTCTGTTTTGGCATCGGGCGTGGGCTTGGCGGGGTGATGGGGTTTGTGCCAATGCTGCATCCGATGCTACCGGTGGCAGTGTCGTTCCTGTCGATCCCGCTGTCGCGGCTGATCTGGAACCCGGGACAGGCGGCGGGGATGGACCAGTTTCTGGGAGATGCCATCGCGCAGATCCGCAACCCCGATCACCAAGTGGCGGACCCAACCGATACGGCGGTTGCCGTACTGCTGGCGCTGCCGGGCGATGCCAACCTGCAACAGGTGCGCCCGAAACTGGACGCGGTTCTGGATCATCCGCAAGCCTGGCAGCGGCTAGATGCGCTGGTGGTGGCGCTGGACAGGCTGGAACCTGACCGCAGGGCCTTGCGCTCCACGTTGATCGAATGGGCGACTGAACCCGCCGTTGTCGCCGCAGGTCGCCCGCACAGCACGGTGGACAGCGCGTTTCAATTGGCGGGATCGGACCCGGATTTGCTGCGGCTTTTCTTGATTCGCGCGCAGATGCTGATTGCGGCTTTTCCGGATCGGCACGACAGTTTCCCCAGCCCGCGCGATCTGCAATACGCGATCTGTGACGGGCAACCCACCGATATTTCCGACGGAATGCGCAGCCTTTCCATTTCTATCGAGGCCGCAACACCGCCAGAACTGCGCGACCCGCCCGGAGAGGAGTTTCCGATCGATATGCGTGTGGGGCGGATGATCCGCTACGGATAGGCGCTGTTTTACCCTCTGTCACCGGCCCAAAAGTCCGGTTAAACATGCCGCCATGTCAGACACACCCGATCCCCCGAAAAGCCATGGCCGCCTGTCCATTCGCGCCAGTATGACGCCGCGCGACCTGATGGCTGAACCTTTGCAGGTGCGTGGGGCGTGGGTGGCCAAGGTAATTACACTTTTTCCTGACGCGTTCCCCGGTGTGCTTGGCCTGTCGCTGACCGGCAAGGCGCTGGATTTCGGGCTCTGGCGGCTGGATACGGTCGACCTGCGGACCTTCGGGCTTGGTAAACACCGCACGGTGGACGATACGCCTGCCGGCGGTGGCGCAGGTATGGTGCTGCGGGCCGATGTGGTGGATGCGGCGCTGACAGCGGCGCAAGTTGGTGATCGCGCCCGCTGGCCGGTGATTTACCTGTCACCCCGGGGTAAGCCCTTTGATCAGGCGATGGCGCGGCGCTTTGCGGCCTGTGACGGGATGACCCTGCTGTGCGGGCGGTTTGAAGGGGTCGATCAGCGGGTGCTGGATCATCACGCGGTCGAGGAGGTCTCACTTGGCGATTTCGTTCTGACAGGGGGCGAGATTGCGGCGCAGGCATTACTGGATGCCACGGTACGGTTGTTGCCGGGGGTGCTGGGCAATGCGGAGTCTGCGGTCGAGGAAAGCTTTTCCGACGGGCTGCTGGAGCATCCGCAATACACCCGGCCCACGGTTTGGAACGACCGGGAAATCCCGCAAGTGCTGCAATCGGGGCACCACGGCGACATCGCGAGTTGGCGGCGCGCACAGTCTGAGGCGATCACCGAACAGCGCCGCCCGGACCTGTGGGCCGCGCATTTGAAAAAGCCCGCAAACCCCAAGCCACGCAAGGCTTGACCCCCCGACATGCTCGGCCTATACGCCCCTGTCCGGGGCTGTCAAAGGCTTGCCGGACCCGATTCTTTTTGCCTCTGCGCCTGCCCCTCTTTCGGCAGGTGACGGGTAGGAGGCACGGTAAAAACCAAAGCACGACCCATCTTTGGCGGACTTGCCCCCTGCGGGCCGGGATCCGGTTGAAGACCAAAAGCTCTGGGTCGGCATCACATGTGCGGGCAAACCGTGCGCATCGAAAGGACCAGGCATGAACCTGATCGCCATCATCGAGGCCGAACAAATCGCGGCTCTCGGCAAGAAAATCCCGGATTTCAAAGCCGGTGACACTGTGAAAGTCGGCTACAAAGTGACCGAAGGTACGCGTTCGCGCGTGCAGGCTTACGAAGGGGTCGTGATCGGCCGTAAAGGCGGGGCCACCATTTCGGCCAGCTTTACAGTTCGCAAAATCTCGTTCGGTGAAGGTGTGGAGCGTGTATTCCCGCTGTATTCCACCAACATCGACAGCATCGAAGTTGTGCGTCGTGGCAAAGTGCGTCGCGCCAAGCTGTACTACCTGCGCGATCGTCGCGGTAAATCGGCACGTATTGCCGAGAACACCACCTATAAGCCCAAGTCGGAATAAGGACCGCGACGATGAAACAGGGAATTCACCCCGATTATCACACCATCAACGTCAAGATGACCGATGGTACCATTTTCCAGACCAAGACCACCTGGGGCAAAGAAGGCGACCAGATGGCGCTGG
>JANNNF010000396.1:0-25600 GCA_031398405.1 Rhodobacterales bacterium
GTGGCCGCCGGGATTGAGGCGCTGGAATCGCGTGGCAGTACCGTGCGGGGGGCGTCCACTATCACCCAGCAGGTGATGAAAAACTTCTTGCTGGACGGATCTCGGTCGGTTGAGCGCAAGGTTAAGGAAATCATCCTCGCGACCCGGCTGGAACAGACGCTGTCCAAGGACAAGATCCTTGAACTGTATCTGAATGAGATTTTCCTTGGCAAAAACTCCTACGGCGTTGCCGCCGCCGCCCAGACCTACTTCAACAAACCGCTGACAGCCCTAGCCCCGCATGAAGCCGCGATGCTGGCATCCATGCCGCAAGCGCCGGGCAAGTATGATCCGGTGACGGGCAAGGAACGTCTGACCGAACGCCGCGACTATGTGCTGCGAGAGATGTGGCAGAACGGTTATATTGATAAGGCGACGTATGAGGCAGAAAGGGTTCTGCCGTTGAAATCGGTGCAGAACGGCGACTATCCGGGGTTCCGCGAAAGTTTGCCGCCGCGTGGCTATTTCACCGATGAGATCAGGCGCCAGCTTTCCGGCACCTTTGGTGAAGAAGAGTTTTTCGGCGGTGGTCTGACCATCCGCGCCACCGTCGACCCGGAATTGCAAGAGTCCGCTGCCAAAGCATTACGGGCGGGGCTGGAACGCTATGACCGGGGCCAAGGCGTATGGCGCGGCACGGGCAAGACGATTGCTGCGGACACGTTGGGATCCGAGGCCGCTTGGCGTTTGGCTCTGGCCGAAACACCCGCCCCGCGCGACGTGGATGGCTGGCACCCCGCCGTGGTGCTGGAGGTGGGCGAAACCGCTGCCCGCATCGGAATTGAGGGCGTCGCGGAAGACGAGGATGGCCATTTCATCCCGGCCGAGGATGTGACCTGGGCACGCAAACGCCTGGCCGATGGCACGCTGTCCAAGAAAGCACGCGTGGCGGGCGATCTGGTTGCCGTGGGCGATGTGGTGCTGGTGCGTGTCGTGACAAATGACGACGACAGCTTTAATCGCTGGTCGTTGCGTCAGGTGCCCGAAGTGCAGGGCGCGTTCATGGCAATGGACGTGAACTCGGGCCGCGTTCTGGCCATGCAGGGCGGGTTTTCCTATCAGGATTCGGTGTTCAACCGCACCACCCAAGCCACCCGCCAGCCGGGGTCTTCGTTCAAACCCTTCGTCTATGCGGCGGCCTTGGATTCAGGCTTTACCCCTGCCACCATCGTGGTCGACGCCCCGATTGAAATCGAAACACCTCAAGGGTTGTGGACCCCAAAGAATGCGTCGAACAAGTTCTACGGCCCCACACCGCTGCGCACCGGGATCGAGCAAAGCCGGAACCTGATGACGGTGCGGATAGCCGAAGAAATCGGCATGCAGACGGTAGCGGGCTATGCCGAACGCTTTGGCGTGTATGACCGGATGGATGCGTTTCTGGCCAACGCCCTTGGCGCGCAAGAAACCACGCTGTTCAAGATGGTCGCTGCCTATTCGATGTTCGCCAATGGTGGAGAACGGGTAGAACCCACGCTGGTAGACCGGGTGCAAGACCGCTTTGGCAAGACGATCTACCGCCATGACCAACGGGTCTGCGAAGATTGCGGCGCTGGTGGTTTGCCAAAGGGGCAGGGGGTGCATGTCACCTCCAACCGCGAACGGGTGATGGATGCGATCACCGCGTATCAGTTGACCTCGATGATGCAGGGCGTGGTTGAACGCGGCACCGCGCGCGGCATCAACCTGCCAGTGCCGGTGGCCGGTAAGACGGGCACGACGAATGATGCCAAGGACGTGTGGTTCATCGGCTTTACCAGCAACGTGGCGGCAGGCTGCTACATCGGCTATGACCAGCCGCGCACTTTGGGCGACGGGGCCTCTGGTGGGGGGTTTTGCGGCCCGGTGTTTGAAAGCTTCATGAAAACCGCGATCAAGAAATTTGGCGGCGGTCCGTTCCGGGTGCCACCAGGCGGCTATTTCATTAAAATCGACCGCTTCACCGGCGCGCGTCTGTCCGATGATGCGACGGGGGATTATGTGGTGTCGGAATACTTCCGCGAAGGCGAAGATCCGATCTTCGGCCTTGCGGCAATTGTAGATGGCGGGTTTGAGATGGGGTCCAATTTGCCGCTGTTTGCATACGGCGAGGGCGACAGCGGCGGGTCTGCGGCAACCGTCACCACGGCCTCCGGCAAAACCAAGGTGGTGCCGAAAAAGGCCGACTTTGGCACCCTGTCCTCGGGCGGGTTGTATTGATTCAGTCACTCTTGCCGCGATGCCGCACTAAGGCTATCACACGGCGCTGATCTATGCCGTTTCAGACGAACCAGGGAACTTTACGCCGATGCGCACCGAAATTCAGTACCTCGCCGATGCGATCCGCAAATCATTGAAGCTGCTGGGGCAGCGGATGGATATTGAAACTGCCCCCTACCGTCTGGAGGAATTCGACGCGCTGATTGAGGCTCCCGATCTGTGGTCCGACCCTGCCAAAGCCCAAGGGCTGATGCGCAAACGCCAGCACCTGCTGGATGCGATGTCCACCTACAAGATGATCGACAATGGCCTGCGCGACAATTCCGAATTGATCGAGATGGGCGAGGCTGAAGGCGACACCGAAATAGTCGCCGAGGCGGAAGCGGCGCTCAAATCGCTGTCAGAGACCTCTGCCGCCAAAGAGCTGGAAGCCCTGCTGGACGGTGAGGCCGACGGCAACGACACTTTCCTTGAAATCAACGCAGGTGCCGGCGGGACCGAGTCTTGTGATTGGGCGTCGATGCTGGCGCGCATGTATATTCGATGGGCCGAGAAGAAGGGCTATTCCGTTGAGTTGCAGGCAGAATCTGCAGGCGACGAGACTGGCATCAAATCGGCGGGTTACAAGATTTCGGGCCGTAATGCCTATGGCTGGTTGAAATCGGAATCGGGTGTGCATCGGCTTGTGCGGATCAGCCCCTTCGGGTCTGCCGACAAACGCCAAACGTCCTTCGCCTCGGTCTGGGTCTATCCGGTGGTCGATGACAACATCGAAATCGACATTCCCGACCGCGATATCCGCATCGATACCTACCGGTCGTCGGGCGCTGGCGGCCAGCATGTCAACACCACCGACTCGGCCGTAAGGATCACCCACTTGCCGACCAATATCGTGGTGACCAGCTCGATGAAATCGCAGCATCAGAACCGCGAGGCCTGCATGAATGCGCTGCGCTCGCGCCTGTATCAGGTCGAACTGGACCGGCGCAATGCCAGCATCAACGCGCAGCATGACGCCAAGGGAGATGCGGGTTGGGGCAACCAGATCCGGTCCTATGTCTTGCAACCCTACCAGATGGTCAAGGATTTGCGCACCAACGTGGAAACCAGCGATACCGGCGGTGTGCTGGATGGCGATCTGGACAAGTTCATGGCGGCAACCCTTGCGATGGACGTGGCCGGAAAATCCCGTGCCGAAGCCAACGCGGCAGACTAATCCTCTAAAACTTATCTAAAATTTTATTTTCTGTCTCTAAGTATCCCGGGGTCCGGGGCTGGCCCCGGGGGTTCCAAACCACATCACCCATGCAGAACCAAAACAAAAAAAGGCACCCCGCAGAGTGCCTTTTCAAATCACCTCGATGGTGAATTCTAAACCCCGTCGCTTGGCTTGACCACGGGTGCTGCCTGCAGCGCCGGGGCCGGTGGCACGCCACGGCCGCTTTGCAGCGGGTCTTCCTGGCGCTGAACTGAACCTTCAAAATGGGCACCCGATTCAATCGCGATTGTCTTGTGGATGATGTCGCCTTCCACCCGCGCGGTTGAGGTCAGGCGAACCTTCAGGCCGCGTACCCGGCCGATCACCCGGCCGTTGACGACGATATCATCGGCAACAATTTCGCCGCGGATGGTGGCGGTTTCGCCCACGGTCAGCAGGTGGGCACGAATATCGCCCTCAACCGTCCCTTCAACCTGAATATCACCTGTGGTGCGCAGATTGCCCACCACGGTCAGATCAGACGACAGAACCGAGGCTGCGGCCTTGGTTTTAGGAGACGACGGGGTGAAATCCATCGAAGGTTTGGTCATGGCTGCCTCCGGGGCTTTCGGCTTGTCGGTGTCACCAGCTTTTGGGCCGGGTTCGTTTATTCTGCTTTTAGAAAACATCTGTCGCTGCCTTTATGAAGGTCATCGGGTTCACAGGCGTGCCGCCGACGTGGACTTCGTAGTGAAGATGAGTACCGGTAGACCGGCCTGAATTTCCCATATCACCGATCCGCTCGCCGCGCGAGACCCTTTGGCCCACTGTCACACGGATCTGGCTTTGATGGGCGTATAGTGTCTCCAACCCAAACGCGTGTTTGATCCGCACCAGCCGACCATAACCTGAATCCCAGCCAGCATACGCCACAACGCCATCAGCTGTGGCATAAATCGGTGTGCCATAAGCCCCGGCCATATCGGTGCCTGAGTGCATCCGGGTACCAGCGCCTTTAGGATCTCGGCGGTATCCAAAGCCCGAGGTCCAGCGAAACGCGTCATGTACCGGCATTGCAAACGGTGCCTTGAACGCCGCGATGCGGTAGAGGTTCATCCGGTCCAGCCCTGATAGAATCGTATTGGCGCGCGATTCTTCCGCCGTTGGTCCAGCGTCGTTGCCTTTTGTGGACAAATTGATCGGCGTCAGCGGGCCACCCTGGCCGGAATATCCCTTGCGCACGGCATTCAGCAAATCGTCCGGCGACAGGCCAGCTTGGCGGAACATCTTATCCAGAGGCTCCATCGACACGGTGACGGCTTCTTCCAACTGGGCAAAAATCACGTCATTCCGGGCTTCCAGAGCCTTCTTTTCTTCAATCACAACCAGCGCATCGGCGCGGGCGGCGTCGGCCACCGATTCCATCTTGTCACGTTCGCGCGCAGTCGCCCCAAGGGCGCTTGCCAGAATATCTAGCGTGGCAAGTGCGTCTCGCGCGCGGCCTACCTCGGTGGCCCCGCCCGACTTTTGTGTCAGGGCTGCGGTGACACGACTGGTTTCGCCACGCGATTCGTCGCGTTCCTTGATGGTGCGGCGCAGGGTGTTCTGGATCACGTCGATGCCAGTTTCCAGCTCACGCCGCCGGTCCTCGGAGGCCAGCAGTCGGCCTTGCATATCAGACACTTGTGCAAGCGCAATGTTAAACCGATCTTGTGCGCGGGCAGCTTCGGTTGCACGCAGATCGCGGTCGGCAGACAGTGCGTTCAAGCGTTCTTCGTACAGCGCCAACTGGCGTTGCGATTGTTCGCGCGACGATCCGGCCCCGATAGTATCCATCATCAGCACAGCCGTGGCCACAATGGTCCAAGCCACCGCAAGGGTGCCCACGGTGACTGCGATCGCCTGTGTGGCGGGGCGCAGTCGGACAAAGCGGGTGGTGTCGTCGGATTTCAGAAACAGGCGCTGCTCAGGAAAGTAGTGATCAAGCGTTGTATGGATCCGAAAGGCGAGCCGTGTCAGCACTGGGCGATGTTCCGTTCATTGCTAAAGATGCGCGAAAGGGCTTGGCCCAAGCGCGTTCACAGGGTCTTTCATGCGCTCTCTGCTTAGCCACAGGCTTTCAGCCTCGCAACAAATTTGACAAAACGCACCCAGGGCTTGCGCGACTCCGCGCTGATATCGGCGAAATACCGCCGATGTTCTTCGCTATGCCCCGGAGTCTGCGGTCTCATCTGAGGGGTGATCTTCGGTCAAGGGCCAGTAGAAATCAGGCGGCAGGCCCGCGTCTGCACGCTTTTCCTCATTGAACGGCGGCTTCAGTCGGCCATGGAAATAGAGCCGCACAAGGCGGTGGAATTCGGGTTTGGGGTCGATGCCACCCTTCCCGCACAGCCAGTTGAACCATTTGGAGCCGTAAGCCACATGCGCCACTTCCTCGGCATAGATGGTGTTCAGGGCGGCAATGGCCCGGCCGTCGCCCGCCTTGGTGAACAGATCAATCATGCCGGGTGTGACGTCCAGCCCCCTTGCCTCAAGCACCATTGGCACCACGGCAAGGCGGCCGAACAGATCACCCGCCGTATCAGACGCCGCGCGCCACATGCCGGCATGGGCGGGCATAGCGCCGTAATGGCTGCCGTGCGCCTCGAGACAATCGCACATCAGGTTGAAATGCTTGGATTCCTCATCCGCCGCCTTTACCCAGTCGTCATAGAACCCCGGCGGCATCGGATGATGGGCAAATCGCGCGATCAGATCCCAGTGCAGGTCAACCGCGTTGAGTTCAATATGCGCTACCGCGTGCAGCAGGGCGATGCGGCCCGTGGGGCTGCCGGGGCGGCGGCGGGGCACATCGCGGGGGTCTAGCAGATCGGGTTTTGCAGGCCGTGCAGGGGCTTCGGGGGGCCTCGTCTGCCCGATGGGCAAACATCGGCCGCCCTCCCGGTTTGCAAACCAATGGGCGGCGTGGGCACGCGACAGCGCAGTCTTGGCGCGGCCATCGGCAGTGGTCAGTACCTCTACCGCCATATCGGATAGGGTCAGGCTCAAAGCGCGCGCACCGCAGCCAACACCTCATCCGCGTGGCCTTTGACGGACACTTTGTTCCAAACCTGTGCCACCTTGCCTGCCCCGTCGATCAGCACGGTGGTGCGTTCGATGCCCATGTACGTCTTGCCGTACATGCTCTTCTCCAACCACACGCCATAATCTTCCGACGTCGTGCCCGCCTCATCTGACACAAGAACGATCCCCAGCCCGTGCTTTCTGCAAAACTTGTCATGCGCTTTGACGCTGTCTTTGCTGAGGCCGATGACGGTCGCTCCGGCGGCAGTGAAATCTGCCAGACGCGCGGTGAAATCCTGTGCTTCCAGCGTGCAACCGGGGGTGTCGTCCTTGGGGTAGAAATACAAGACCACTTTGCCGGGGCGCAGGGATGACAAGGTCAGGTCCGTGCCACCATCACGTGGCAGGGTAAAATCAGGGGCGGTTGTTCCGGGCGTAATCATGGGCATCTCCTTGCCAGATCAGTCACAATGCTTTGTGTTCTAGTTGCCAATCGCCAAAGATAAAGGCAAGGGCAGCGTCAGGCCATCTGCTTCTCCCTGTTTGTCACAAAGGCACCCCGCATTTATGGATCAGGCCGAGGCCACGGTGCAAAATGACCCCGCCGTGCCCCCGCCAAAGCGGCGGCAGGGGCGGTTCGGGTTGTGGTGCCTGATCAGCGTCATCGTGGTGCTGTTCGGCCTTGCGTTCGGGGTGATCGCGCTGTCTGGGCGCACGATCAGTTTGCCGGTCTGGGCGGTTGCGGAACTGGAACAGCGGCTGAACACGGCGCTGATCCCTGCCGCCCGTCTGCCTGAAGGGTCGGCCCTTTCGGTTGGGGCGGTGGATATCACGCTGGACCGTGATCTGACCCCCCGGTTTCGGCTGGAGGATCTGCGCCTACTGCGGCCCGGGGGCGCGTCGCTGATTACGTTGCCCGAGGCGCGGGTGTCGCTGGATGCGGGAGCATTGATGACGGGTCAGGTGCGGGTGGCCACAGTGCGCATATCCGGTGCGCGGTTGTCGGCGCGGCGCGGCGCGGACGGCCAGTTTGACTTTGCTATCGGCATCAGCGGGCAGGGCACCCGCTTTGCCGGGTTTGCGCAGGTGTTGGACGCGGTGGATGCAGTGTTTGCCAGCCCCCCCTTGGCCAAGTTGCGGCTGATCGAGGCAGAGGCGTTGACGCTGACCCTGAACGACGCCCGCGCGGGCCGCACCTGGGATGTCGGCGATGGTCGTCTGGTGATTGAAAACAAGCCGGGGGCGGTGCAGGCGGAACTGGGCATATCCTTGCTTGGCGCGCTGACACAGGCGCAGGCGGTGGTGACGGTGACGACCGCCAAGGCTGACAGCTCGGCCCGGATCACCGCCATGGTGGACGCGGTGGCCGCCGCTGATATCGCGGCCTTTGCGCCGCCGCTCGCGTTTCTTGCTGTGGTAGATGCGCCAATATCGGGCCGGATCGAAACTTCGCTTGCTGCGGGCGGTGATCTTGAGGCGTTTCAGGGCGAGCTGACCTTTGGAAAGGGCGCGCTACGCCCCAGCCCCGAGGCCGCAGTCCTGGCCTTTGACCGTGCAAATGTGGCGCTGTCCTATGACCCCGCTGGGGCGCGCATCACCTTGCAGCGGCTGTCAGTCGAAAGCCCTTCGGTGCGGCTGTCTGCGACTGGGCAAAGCTATCTGCTGGATGCCGCCGGACTGCCGATCGCGGGTGGCGACATCCCCGCTACTGTTCTGGGTCAATTGTCGATGTCGGAAGTGAGGATCGATCCAGCAGGTCTGTTTGTCGAACCCGTGCGCTTTACCCAAGGGGCGTTGGACTGGCGGATGCGGCTGAACCCGTTTCGCGTTGATCTGGGGCAGTTGAGTTTGTCAGAGGGCGATGAACGACTGCTGGTGAAAGGCAAGGTTTCGGCAGACCCAAAGGGGTGGCAGGCCGCCCTTGACGTAGCCTTGAACAGAATCACCACGGGCAGGCTGATGACACTTTGGCCCTTGGCGGCGGTGCCGCGCACTCGGGCGTGGCTGGTGGCGAATGTGCAGGAAGGGGCGCTTTCGGACGTGCGGGCCGCTTTGCGGGTGGCCCCGGGCACCGAACCACGCTTTACCCTTGGCTATGAATTTGCCGACACTGATGTGCGTTTTCTCAAAACCCTGCCACCCATTCAGGATGGCTATGGTCACGCCACCATAGACGGCACAGCCTATACCCTTGTGCTGGACAAAGGCCGGGTGACGCCGCCCAAGGGTGGCGATATCGACATGGCGGGTTCAGTGTTCCGGGTGCTTGATATCACCCAGAAACCGGCCCGTGGGGCCATTACCCTGCACACCGACAGCAGCTTGACGGCGGCGCTGTCCTTGCTGGATCAACCGCCGTTTCAGTTCATGACGAAAGCGCGTCAGCCGGTGGACCTCGGGACCGGACGCGCGCGTTTTGTCGCTGAATTGGGCCTGCCGTTGATCGGCAAGGTGGGGATTGCCGAGATCGACTATACGGCAACCGGCACGGTGACGGACATGACGACGTCGCTGCTTGTGCCCGGGCGTGAAATTGCCGTTCCCGTGCTGGACGTGCGTGTTGACAAGCAGGGGATGGCAATGTCGGGGCAGGGCACTTTGGGCAAGGTGCCGTTCGACGTGACCTACAGCCAGCAGTTTGGTGCCGATCAGAAGGGCAAGTCAAAGGTTGAAGGCTCGGTCAGCCTGTCAAACGATGCGTTGCGCGAATTTGGCGTGGAATTGCCCGCAGGATCGGTGGCGGGCACCGGGCAGGCACAGGTGACGATTGATCTGGTCAAGGGCCAACCTGCCAAGCTGGCGCTGGTGTCCGACCTGAACCGCATGACCCTGCGGCTGGATGCACTCGGTTGGGCCAAACCGCCTGGCACGTTGGGGAGGCTGGAGGTGCAGGCGACCCTTGGCGCGCAGCCCGATGTCAGCAAGCTGACCCTGAAGGCGCCGGGGCTGGCTCTGGCAGGATCACTGACCACCCGGGCCGCAGGCGGACTTGATGTGGCCACCTTTGGCACGGTTCAGGCAGGGAAGTGGATCGATGCGTCCGTCACGCTGACCGGGCGGGGCAAGGGCAAGCCCGTGGACATCGCGTTGACGGGCGGCAGCATTGATCTGCGCCGGATGCCCGATGGGGGCAGCGGTGGTGGCGGGGCAGGCAGTCCGTTCACCTTGCAACTGGATGAGGTGATCGTGTCGCAATCCATGCGGCTCAAACGGTTTCGCGGCGAGTTCAACCCGCGTGGCGGCTTGAACGGGTCATTCACCGCATTGGTAAATGGCAAAGGCCCGGTGCGGGGCACAGTGGTTCCGCAAAAGGCGGGGTCAGCGGTGCGGCTGGTCTCGGACGATGCGGGCGCTGTGATGTCGGCGGCGGGTGTCATGTCAAACGGGCGCGGCGGGTCGATGGACCTGCAGCTGTCACCCCGGGGCCGTGGGACCTATGCAGGCCATGCAGAGTTCAAAGACCTGCGGGTGCGCGATGCCCCGGTGTTGGCCGAACTGCTGTCTGCTGTATCGGTCGTGGGACTGCTGGAGCAATTCAACGGCGAGGGTCTTTTGTTCAGCGATGGCGAGGTGGATTTTGTGCTGACCCCGGCGGCAGTGCAGATCACCCGAGGCTCTGCGGTGGGCCTGTCTTTGGGCATATCCATGGCGGGATTGTATAGCAGCGATACCGGGCAGATTGATCTGCAAGGCGTGGTATCGCCGCTCTATCTGGTCAACGGCATCGGTGCGCTGTTTTCCAAACGCGGCGAAGGGGTGTTTGGCTTTAACTACCGGATGAGCGGGCCTGTGGCGGACCCCGATGTCTCGGTCAACCCGTTGTCGATCTTTACCCCCGGGATGTTTCGTGAAATTTTCCGTCGTCCCCCCCCCACGTTGAAGGACAGCCAGTGAATCTGTCGGATTTCGATTTTGACTTGCCTGAGGTGCTCATTGCTACACGACCCGCCCAGCCCCGCTCGGCAGCCCGGCTGCTGGTGGCGGACGGCGCGTGTCTCACCGATGCGCATGTGTTTGACCTGCCACAGTATCTGCGCCCCGGCGACCGGCTGGTGCTGAACAACACCCGTGTCATTCCGGCGCGCCTTTTCGGCCATCGCGCGCGCGGTGAGGCTGTGGCGAAGGTTGAAGTGACCATGCTGGAACCGCAGCCGCACGGCTGGCGTGCGTTGGCCAAACCTTTGCGCAAGGTCCAGATCGGCGAGGTCATCGTGTTTTCCGATCAGCTTTGCGCAACGGTCGTGGAAAAGACTGACACTGACCTGTCCTTATCCTTCAACCTGACCGGTCCCGATTTTGACGTCGCGCTGAACGCAGCAGGCGTCATGCCCCTGCCGCCCTATATTGCTGCCAAACGTGCAGCGGATGAGGCGGACAAGTCAGACTACCAGACGGTCTTCGCCCGCCATGCCGGCGCCGTTGCCGCGCCAACCGCAAGCCTGCATTTCGATGCGGCTTTGCTGGCGCAGCTTGCCGCCATCGGGGTCGATTTTACTGAAGTGACCCTGCATGTCGGGGCAGGCACCTTTTTGCCGGTCAAGGTTGACGATGTGACCACCCACAAGATGCACGCCGAATGGGGCGAGGTGACGCCCGAGGCCGCAGCCCAGATAAACGCCACCAAAACCGCCGGGGGCCGGGTAATTCCCGTCGGCACAACGGCGCTGCGGCTGATTGAAAGTGCTGCAGCCTCGGGTCAGGTCCAGCCGTGGCAGGGCACTACCGATATCTTCATCTACCCCGGTTATCAGTTTCGGGTCGCCGATGCGTTGATGACCAATTTCCACCTGCCCAAATCGACCCTGCTGATGCTGGTGTCCGCCCTGATGGGCAAGGACAGGATGGACAGGGTTTATGCCCACGCCATCGCTGACAACTATCGCTTTTTCAGCTATGGCGACGCATCCTTGCTGATCCCGTAGGAAGGGCGATCTGCCCATCCTGACAACCGCGCATCCCATTTCAGGAGCCTGCCGATGCTGAAAGTCCTGTCAACCACCTGGCCACTGTTGATGGGGGTTATGTTGCTGATGGTGGGAAACGGAGTGCAGGGGACGATCCTTGGTATTCGCGGCAATCTGGTCGGGTTTTCGACCTTTCAACTTTCCATGGTGATGTCGGCTTATTTCCTTGGCTTTCTGTTCGGGTCGCGCCTGGCCCCGGAAATGATCCGCCGGGTTGGGCATATCCGGGTGTTTGCGGCCCTAGGGTCGCTGATCTCGGCGATTTTGGTCGTCTATCCGGTGGTGCCGGACTGGATCGCATGGTCGGCGTTGCGGGTGCTGTCGGGGTTCTGCTTTTCGGGCATCTATATCTGTGCCGAAAGCTGGCTGAACAACACCGCCACCAATGAAACCCGGGGGCAGGCGCTGTCGGCCTATATGATTGTGCAGATGCTGGGGATCATCGCCAGTCAGGTGCTGCTGAACACGCCGGATCCGTCGGGCTTTGCCCTGTTCATAATCCCATCCGTGCTGGTGTCGCTCGCCTTCATGCCAATTCTGCTGGCCACAGCCCCGGCCCCCACGTTTGAGACCACAAAGGCGCTCAGCTTCAAGGCTCTGTTCCGCATCTCCCCCTTGGGCTGTGTGGGGATGCTGCTGACGGGCGGCGTGTTTTCGGCCATGTTCGGTATGGCCTCGGTTTGGGGGTCGCGGCAGGGGCTGGGGATCAGCGGCGTGTCGATGTTTGTCGGCGCGATGTATGTGGGCGGTCTGGTGCTGCAATACCCTATCGGCTGGCTGTCCGACAGGATGGACCGGCGCAATCTGATCATGGGTCTGTCTGCGGCGGCCACGCTGGCCATGCTGGTGCCGGTGGTGTTCTTTCTGCCGTTCTGGGGCTATCTGGGGGTCGCCCTGTTGTTGGGCGGCATAACCAACCCGGTCTATGCGCTTCTGATAGCCTACACCAACGACTTCCTGTCGCGCGAAGAAATGCCCGCAGCCTCGGCAGGGTTGATCTTTCTAAACGGGTTCGGCGCGATTTTCGGCCCGTTGATCACCGGCTGGATGATGGAGACCGTGGGGTCGCACGGTTTTTTCCTGTTCATCGCCATTCTTTACGCGGCGCTTGCAATCTATGCCCTGTGGCGGATGGGGCGCAGAGCGGCACCTGCGGTGACGGGGGTGTTTACCAACTTGTCGCCCAATGCCTCGTCCCTTGCAGTTGAGGCTGTGCTGGAAAAGGGGCAGGACATCCGGCGCTGACGGTTGCGGGCGCGCGTTTTCCCTGCCACGCTGGTGGCGTAGCGGAGGCGTATGATGGCAGACCCGGTTGAAGTGCTTGATTTTTGGCTGGGCGAGGTTGGCCCGGATGGCTGGTACACGGGCGGTGACGCGGTAGACGCCGCGTGCCGCGACGGTTTTGCCGACCTTTGGCAGGCTGCTCATGACGGTGGACTGGAACACTGGGTGGAAGGGGCGGTTGGCACGCTGGCCTATCTGATCGTGACTGACCAGTTTCCGCGCAATATCCACCGGGGCAGCGCATTAGCCTTTGCCACCGACCCCCTTGCCCTTGCCGCCGCGAAAAAGGCCGTTGCTGCAGGCTGGGATATGGATGCCCCCGAACCCGAGCGACAGTTTTTCTACATGCCGTTTGAACATTCTGAACACCCCGATGATCAGGTAACCGCAGTGAACCTGCTGACCGAACGGATGGCATCTGACCCCGAAATGGCACTGCACGCCCGCGCGCATCAGGCGGTGATCGCCCGTTATGGCCGCTTTCCTACCCGCAATCAGGCCTTGGGGCGCGAAAATACGCCTGACGAAGAGGCCTATCTGGCGCAAGGTGGCTACGCCGCCATGGTAAAGGCAATGAAAGTCTAGCCATGCATACCGCGCATAGGCCCGCAGCGCAGCCAGCGTTGCTTGGCCATTCATAATAGTTTAATGGCAAACTACTTTTTCGGAGGAAGCAAAGATGGCAGCTCAGAATTTTGATGTGATCGTGATTGGTGCGGGTCCGGGGGGCTATGTTGCGGCCATCAGGGCCAGTCAGCTTGGGATGAAAGTCGCCATTGTAGAGCGCGAGCATTTGGGCGGCATCTGCCTGAACTGGGGCTGTATTCCCACCAAGGCGCTGTTGCGGTCGGCGGAAGTGTTTCACCTGATGCACCGTGCAGCGGAATTCGGCCTGACGGTTTCGGGGGCCTCGTTTGATCTGAACGCTGTGGTCGCGCGGTCACGCGGGGTTGCCAAGCAACTGTCGGGCGGCATCGGCCATCTGATGAAAAAGAACAAGGTCACGGTGTTCATGGGGTCGGCAACGATACCGGCCAAGGGGACAGTGACGGTAAAGTCGGAGAAAGGGATCGATACCTTGACCGCGAAATCCATAATCCTTGCCACAGGTGCCCGGGCGCGGGAACTTCCCGGGCTGGAGGCTGACGGCGATCTGGTCTGGACCTACAGACACGCGCTGCAGCCAGTGCGGATGCCGAAAAAGCTTTTGGTGATCGGGTCGGGCGCTATTGGCATCGAATTTGCGTCATTCTTCAACACGCTTGGCGCGGATACCACCGTGGTTGAGGTGATGGACAGGGTTCTGCCGGTGGAAGACGCTGAAATCTCGGCGTTTGCCAAGAAGGCGTTCCTCAAGCAAGGGATGAAGATTCTTGAGAAAACGACGGTAAAAAAACTGGACCGCAGCCCAGGCAAAGTGGTGGCGCATCTGGAATCGGCGTCAGGCACTGTGACGCAGGAGTTCGATACCGTGATTTCTGCCGTCGGCATCATCGGCAACGTCGAGGATCTGGGGCTGGAGGCTTTGGGCGTGAAAATCGACCGCACCCATGTGGTGACGGACGAGTTCTGCCGTACCGGGGTTGAGGGGCTTTATGCCATCGGCGATATCGTGGGCGCGCCGTGGCTGGCGCATAAAGCAAGCCATGAAGGCGTGATGGTGGCCGAACTGATCGGCGGCGGGCACCCGCATCCGATAAAGCCAAACTCGATTGCCGGCTGCACGTATTGCCACCCGCAAGTGGCGTCAGTGGGGCTGACCGAGGCGCGAGCGAAAGAGGCAGGCTACGACATCAAGGTCGGCCGCTTCCCCTTTATCGGCAACGGCAAGGCGATTGCGCTTGGCGAATCCGAAGGCATGATCAAGACCATTTTCGACGCGAAAACCGGCGAGATGCTGGGCGCGCATATGATCGGTGCAGAAGTAACCGAGTTGATCCAGGGCTATGTCGTTGGCCGCCAGTTGGAGACGACAGAAGAAGACCTGATGAACACGATCTTCCCTCACCCGACCTTGAGTGAGATGATGCACGAGGCGGTTCTGGATGCCTATGGTCGCGCGCTGCATATGTAAGATTTCAAAATTATTGCAGAAATAATTTTGGGGGCTTTCCGCCCCCCACGTCGCATTCGCGCCGTTCCCCCCGAGGATATTTGTGCCAGTGTGAACACCGCAGGGTGGCAGGACGGGTTTGATGCGAAGCGCGCTGATTGTCTGGATGGTGTTTTGTGCGGGTCTTGGGGCTGCGGCGCAATTTGGCAAGATTTCGGTTTTGTTCGAAGACCTGCGCCTGTTTTACGCAGGTTACGGACCCGTCGCCATGGGCTGGATGGTCAGCATCGTCGGTCTGATCGGCCTGATCTTTGGCACTGTCGCTGGGGTTCTGGTCGGGCCCTTGGGTGCTCGCCGCGCCTTGGTGGGGGCGCTGCTGGTGGCGGCGCTGGTCAGTGCGGCGCAATCGGTGTTGCCTCCGTATCCGGCCATGATGGCGTTGCGGGTAATCGAGGGTGCCTCGCATCTGGCTATTGTGGTGGCTGGGCCGGTGCTGATGGCAAGGGCGTCGACCCCGGGCACTTTGGGGCTGGTCATGGCATTATGGGGCAGCTTCTTTGGCCTCAGCTACGCGGGCCTAGCGGCGGTTGTGCCGGGGATGGTGGCTTTCCACGGGATCGGCTCGGTGTTTCTGGGCCATGCGGCTTGGATGGCGGTCTGTGCCGGCGTTTTGTGGGTTTTGTTACCCGCAGACCCCGTGCAGCCGCAAACCGCGAGCGGCGGCTGGTTGGCGCGCCACCGCATGATATATGCCTCGCCCCGCATTGCGGCACCCGGGCTTGGCTTCTTTTGCTACACTATCTTGTTTGTAGCCCTCCTGACCCTGTTGCCGCCACAGGTTGCGGAACCGCACCGCGCCATGGTTGGCTTCTGGATGCCGCTGGCCGCAATACTTGTGTCGCTGACCCTTGGGGTGTGGATTTTGCGGCATCTGACGGCGGTGAAAACGGTGCAGCTGGGGTTTGTGCTGGCTGGCGCAGCATGTGTTGCACTTGCGCTGACCTGGGGGCAGGGCTTGCCAATGGCTGCGGCAGCTTTGGCGCTGTCAGGGTCGTTCGGGCTGGTCCAAGGCGCGTCCTTTGCCTCGATTGCGCAATTGAACCTGGCGGCCGACGAGCGCGCAATGTCAGCGGGTGCTTTGGCGCAAATGGGCAATCTGGGTACGGTGACCGGCACGCCTTTGCTGGCTGCCATCTTGGCGGCTGGCGGAAGCGGCAGGGCAATTTTGCTATTCTGTGTGCCGTTTTGTATGGTGGGTATCGCGATCCACGCCGTCCAGTCTGCCCGGCGCTTGCACAATCCAGCATAAGTTCACACTTCGTTCACTAATTGCCATTGGAGACTCGGGGGGCTTGCCCTATTTAAGAAGCTGATTGTCTAGGGTGATTACATGGCCGAACAAAAGTTCATCGAAGTGCGTGGCGCGCGCGAACATAACCTGAAGAATGTGGATGTCAGCATTCCGCGCGATCAGTTGGTCGTGATCACCGGGCTTTCAGGGTCGGGCAAATCCTCGCTTGCGTTTGACACCATCTATGCCGAGGGACAGCGGCGTTATGTTGAAAGCCTGTCGGCTTATGCCCGGCAATTTCTGGATATGATGGGCAAGCCGGATGTTGATCACATCTCGGGCCTGTCTCCTGCAATTTCGATTGAGCAAAAGACCACGTCGAAAAACCCGCGTTCCACTGTGGGCACCGTGACCGAGATCTATGACTACATGCGGTTGCTTTTCGCCCGCGTAGGTACCCCATTCAGTCCGGCGACCGGTCTGCCGATTACGGCGATGCAGGTGCAAGATATGGTCGATGCGGTGATGGCGATGCCGGAAGGCAGCCGCGCTTACCTGCTGGCCCCGATCATCCGCGACCGGAAGGGGGAGTATCGGAAGGAATTTCTGGAGTTGCGCAAACAGGGGTTTCAGCGCGTCAAGGTTAATGGGGCATTTCACGAGCTGGACGAGCCGCCGACCCTGGACAAGAAATTCCGCCACAATATCGACGTGGTGGTGGACCGGATTGTGGTTCGAGAAGGGTTGGAGACTCGTCTTGCTGATAGTTTCCGTACCGCGCTGAACTTGGCTGATGGCATCGCTGTAATTGAGACTGCGCCGGGTGAAGGTGAGGGCGATCCGGTGCGCATCACCTATTCCGAGAAATTCGCCTGCCCGGTGTCTGGCTTCACAATTGCAGAAATCGAACCAAGACTATTCTCATTCAATGCGCCTTTCGGCGCTTGTCCGGTGTGCGATGGCTTGGGAGTGGAGTTGTTCTTTGATGAACGGCTGGTGGTGCCCGATCAAAGCCTGACATTGCTTGGCGGCGCGATTGCTCCGTGGTCGAAATCAAAATCTCCGTACTTTACACAGACGATAGAAGCCCTTGCAAAGCATTACAAATTTGATCGCAAAACCAAGTGGAAAGATCTGCCCGAGAACGTGAAACAGGTGTTCCTGCGGGGGTCGGGTGGTGAGGAGATTGAATTCCGTTACGACGAGGCCGGGCGGATTTATCAGGTCAGCCGCGTATTCGAGGGCGTCATTCCAAATATGGAGCGGCGTTATAAAGAGACGGATTCGGCCTGGAGCCGGGAAGATATGGAGCGGTTTCAAAACAACCGCGACTGCGGAGCCTGTGGTGGCTATCGACTGAAACCCGAAGCGTTGGCGGTAAAAATCGCCAGCCTGCATGTGGGCCAGGTGGTGCGGATGTCGATCAAAGAGGCGTTTGCCTGGATCGAGTCTGTACCCGCGACCTTGACCGGGCAAAAAAATGAAATTGCCCGGGCGATCCTGAAGGAAATACGCGAACGTCTTGGTTTCCTTAACAATGTCGGGTTGGAGTATCTGACCCTTTCGCGCAATGCAGGCACGTTGTCTGGCGGTGAAAGCCAGCGGATCAGGCTGGCCAGTCAGATCGGGTCGGGGTTGACGGGGGTGTTGTATGTGCTGGACGAGCCGTCGATCGGTCTGCATCAACGCGACAACGATCGCCTGTTGACCACGCTGAAAAACTTGCGTGATGCGGGGAACACGGTGCTGGTGGTGGAACATGATGAGGACGCGATCCGCGAGGCGGACTATGTGTTCGACATGGGCCCGGGGGCTGGCGTGCATGGCGGGGAGGTGGTCAGCCATGGAACGCCTGCGCAGGTCATGGCTGATCGAAACAGCATGACGGGGCTGTACTTGTCGGGGGCGCGCGAGATTGCGGTTCCCAAAGTTCGGCGTAAGGGGAACGGGAAAAAGCTAACCGTTGTAGGGGCTTCTGGGAACAACTTAAAAAACGTGACGGCTGAATTTCCGCTTGGCCTGTTTTTGTGCGTAACGGGCGTTTCAGGTGGCGGCAAGTCGACGCTGACGATCGAAACGCTGTTCAAGACGGCGGCCACCCGGCTGAACGGTGCACGAGAAACCCCGGCACCCTGTGAGACGATCAAGGGGTTCGAACATCTGGACAAAGTGATCGACATTGATCAACGGGCGATTGGCCGCACCCCGCGCAGCAACCCTGCGACTTACACAGGGGCATTTACCCCGATCCGGGACTGGTTTGCTGGGTTGCCCGAGGCGAAAGCCCGGGGCTATCAGCCAGGGCGGTTCAGTTTCAACGTCAAAGGTGGGCGCTGTGAGGCTTGTCAGGGGGATGGCGTCATAAAGATCGAGATGCACTTTCTTCCCGATGTTTATGTGACGTGTGAGACATGCAAGGGTGCCCGATATAACCGTGAAACTTTGGAAATAAAATTCAAGAACAAGAGTATAGCCGACGTACTTGATATGACGTGTGAAGATGCGCAAGGCTTTTTCCAAGCGGTTCCCAGCATCCGGGAAAAGATGGATGCACTGTGTCAGGTCGGGCTTGGCTACATCAAGGTCGGCCAGCAGGCGACGACCCTTTCGGGTGGCGAGGCGCAGCGAGTGAAGCTGTCGAAGGAACTCAGCCGTCGGGCGACAGGGCGGACACTGTATATTCTTGATGAGCCGACCACGGGACTGCACTTTGAAGACGTACGCAAGCTGTTGGAAGTGCTGCATGAATTGGTTGATCAAGGCAATACAGTCGTGGTTATCGAACACAATCTCGACGTGGTGAAAACGGCTGACTGGGTCATCGACATCGGGCCGGAAGGTGGTGATGGCGGGGGTCAGATTGTCGCGGTCGGTACACCAGAAGATGTGGCAAAAGTGGCGGGAAGCCATACCGGGCGTTACCTGAAAGATATGCTGAAACCGCGCAAAGTTGCTGCTGAATAAGGAACTTAACCGTTTCTTGGCGAATTAGGTCGAGGATAGGTGGTGAACGGGCGGTTAGGTATGAAGACTCAGACTGCAAATATTGGCCGTGTCTTGCAGGGCCTGGTGATTGTGCCTGCCTTTGCATTGGTTGCTTTGGCCGTTTGGTTTCAGCTATCTGGGATCGTGGCCATGGTCGCGTTGGTCTGCATCGCGTTGGTTTTCCTATGGATTTGCCTCTGTTGGTGGAGGGGAAACAGATGGGCGGTCTGGGCTTGGTCAGGCCTCGTTATCATGGTTGCAGGTGTATGGTATGTGACATTGCAGCCTTCAAATGATCGGGTTTGGGCGGCAGACGTGGCGCGCGGAGTTACGGCTGAGGTCGCGGGCGACGTGGTGACAGTGCGCGATATTCGCAATTTCAACTGGCGGACCGAGACGGATTTCACGCAGAGTTGGGAGACCCGGACCTACCGACTTAGCCAGATGTCGTCGGCGGATGTGATCACCTCGGTCTGGGGCAACCCTGCGATTGCACATGTGCTGGTCAGTTTTGGCTTTTCTGACGGACAGCATCTGGTGTTTTCGGCCGAGATCAGGCGCGAACAGTCAGAGGTATTCTCTTCAGTGGCTGGGTTTTTCCGGCGCTTTGAACTTGTGCTGATCGCAGCGGATGAACGCGATATCGTGCGGTTGCGAACAGACGTGCGTGGCGAGACCGTTTCAGTTTTCCGCCTGCAAGCAACAGCAGACCAGATGCGCGCGATGTTTTTGGCCTACCTCGATCAGGGCAATACTCTGTCGCAGACGCCGGAATGGTACAATACTGCGACCGACAATTGCACCACGGTGATCTGGCAACTGGTGCGCAAGGTCAGCCCGGAGTTTCCCTTGGACTGGCGGGTACTTTTGTCAGGCTATCTGCCAGAGTTTCTTTATGATCAATCGCTTATAAGCTCTGACTTGCCTATTGCAGAGGTACGGGCGCGGGCTGTCCGCAAACCCTTGGGGATTGCGGACAGCGATGGTGCCGCGTTTTCGCGACGATTGCGTGAGTAGCGGTTAGTCCATCTGTTTGAAGTTCAGCGACGCGCCTTCCTTGATACCGCTCGGCCAGCGCGAGGTGATGGTTTTGGTGCGGGTATAGAACCGGAAGGCATCCGGGCCGTGTTGGTTCAGATCGCCGAACGACGATTTCTTCCAGCCGCCAAAGGTGTGGTAGGCCAGCGGCACCGGGATTGGCACGTTGATCCCGATCATGCCCACATTCACCCGGTGCGCAAAGTCGCGTGCAGTGTCACCGTCGCGGGTGTAGATCGCGGTGCCATTTCCGTATTCATGGTCCATCGCCATTTTCAACGCCGTCTCATAGGTATCAGCGCGCACCACGCTGAGAACGGGGCCGAAGATTTCCTTGCGGTAAATGTCCATGTCGGTGGTCACATGGTCAAACAGATGCGGGCCAATGAAGAAGCCGTCCTCATAACCTTGCAGTTTGAAATCGCGACCATCAACCACCAGCTTTGCGCCATCTGCAACACCGGTTTCAATCAGCCGCAGAATATTGGCTTTGGCTGCGGCGGTTACAACGGGGCCATAATCTACATCGTTTCCAGCTGTGTAGGGTCCGACCTTCAACTTCTCGATTCGCGGGATCAGTTTTTCGATCAGGCGGTCGGCGGTTTCATCGCCAACTGGCACAGCCACCGAGATTGCCATGCAACGTTCGCCCGCAGCGCCATAACCCGCGCCAATCAGCGCATCAGCAGCCTGATCCAGATCGGCGTCGGGCATAATGATCATGTGGTTTTTTGCGCCACCAAAGCACTGCACGCGTTTGCCGTTCGCGCAGCCACGGCTGTAAATATATTCGGCAATCGGGGTCGACCCCACAAAGCCGATGCCCGCAATTAGCGGATTGTCGAGGATGGCATCGACAGCGCCCTTGTCACCGTTGATCACTTGCAGCACGCCGTCTGGCAAACCGGCTTCTTTCATCAGGGCCGCCAACATCATCGGCACGGAAGGATCACGCTCAGACGGTTTCAGGATGAACGCATTTCCACAGGCAAGGGCCGGACCCATTTTCCACATCGGGATCATTGCCGGAAAGTTAAATGGCGTGATTCCTGCCGCTACACCAAGGGGTTGGCGCATGGAATACATGTCGATGCCGGGGCCAGCGCTGTCGGTGAACTCGCCTTTCAGCATTTGGGGGGCACCGATGCAGAATTCCATCACTTCCAGCCCGCGCTGAATGTCGCCCTTGGCGTCGGGAATGGTTTTGCCGTGTTCTGCGGACAGAACTTCGGCCAGTTTTTCCATATCGCGGTTCAGAAGGCGGACGAATTCCATCATCACGCGCGCGCGGCGCTGCGGGTTGGTGGCACCCCATTTGATCTGGGCTTGCGCTGCGTCAGCGGTGGCCGCGTCCAGTTCTTGCGTCGATGCCAAGGCCACGCGGGCCTGCACTTCGCCTGTCGCAGGGTTGAACACGTCGGCAAAACGCCCCGAGGTGCCCGCAACTTCACGCCCGTTGATCCAGTGACCGATTTCTTTCATCGCCATCTCCTTTGATTTTCTGACCCCACAATAGCCTTGCGAAATTGCCGAAAACAGAGGCAATATTTCAAATGTATTTTGCAATTTTGCAGGGGTTAAGGTGGACTGGGACGATCTGCGCATCTTTCTGGCCGTAGCCCGCACTGAAAGCCTGTCCGGGGCGGGCAAGCGGTTGCGGATTGATCCGGCGACAGTGGGCCGCCGCATTGCGCGGCTTGAAGAAGCCATTCATGCCCGGCTATTTGTAAAATCGCCGCAGGGCTATGGGCTGACCGAGGAAGGCACAAGGCTGCTGGCCCATGCCGAACGGGCTGAGGCTGCGATGGACGGCGCGCGCGAGGCGTTGATGGGGCCAGACGGGCTGACCGGGCAGATACGAATCGGCGCGCCTGATGGTTGTGCGAACTATCTGTTGCCACAGGTGCTGGCGCGGATCTGCGATGCCAATCCGGGGCTGGAGGTGCAGATCGTGGCGCTGCCTCGCGTTTTCAACTTGTCAAAACGTGAGGCGGATTTGGCGATTGCGGTGTCGCGTCCCGAGGCTGGTCGGCTGACCGTGCAAAAGCTGACTGATTATCGGCTGCACTTGGCAGCGAGCCGGACCTATCTTGACCTGCACAGCATTCCGCAAAGCCCCGAGGATTTAACGGCGCATCGCTTTGTCGGCTACATCCCGGACATGATTTTTGACAAGGAACTGGATTATCTGGCCGGCATCGGCGTCACGCATGTGCCGCTCGCGTCAAACTCGGTTTCGGTGCAGCTTAATTGGCTGCGGCATGGGGCAGGGGTCGGCATCGTGCATGACTTTGCGCTGCCAACAGCACCGGAGTTGCAGAAATTTCTGACCGACAAGATCAGTCTGACACGCGCCTTCTGGCTGATCCGCCATGCCGATGATGGCCGCGTGGCCCGGCTGAACCGCTTTGCCGATTTGCTGACAGCGGAAATACGGAAAGAAGTGCAAAGGCTTGAGGCTGCGACTTGACAGAATCCTGCGTGGGCCTGACCCTTTGATCATAGCGATTGGGAGGTCGACATGCTGGTACAACAAATCCTGAAATCAAAATCGGATGACGGTGTGGTGACTGTTCCTCCGGGAACAACCGTGGGCCGCGCGGCTGAGATTTTGTCGACCAGACGGATCGGTGCGGTGATTGTATCGCCCGATGGCAAGACGGTTGCGGGGATCGTATCGGAACGGGATATCGTGCGAGAGCTGGGGCGCAAGGGCGCGGGCTGTATGGTTGATCTTGTGGACAGCATCATGACGGCCAAGCTGATCACCTGTTCGCGCGAAGATCCTACTGACTCGGTGCTGCAAAAGATGACGGACGGCCGGTTCCGGCACATGCCGGTGATGGAAGGCGATGAAATGGTGGGGCTTATTTCGATTGGCGATGTGGTGAAAGCCCGGCTTACGGAACTCGCGGCAGAGAAAGATGCATTGGAGGGCATGATCAAGGGGTTCTGATCCCAAGGACATTTCGTTGTTTTACAGTTCGCGGGCTTGATCGACACGTCGCCCGATGTGGACATAATTCAGCGTCTGGCAAAAAAAGTGATGAAGGGTCGCAGGCGGCGACGATAGCGACAGGTCAACGGCGACACCTATGAGGACGTTCTGTCGTAAGCAACTTCCTGTTGTGACCAAAGGCTTATAGACCCCAGCCTTGCACCCGCTGCTGTTTTAGGTTTGGCTGCGGGCAAGACAAGAGGGAGTCAGGCATGCGCATCGGTCTTTACCCCGGAACATTTGATCCGGTGACACTGGGCCACACCGACATCATCCAACGCGCCATGGCTCTGGTGGATAGGCTGGTGATCGGGGTGGCGATCAACCGCGACAAAAGCCCGTTGTTTTCGCTGGAAGAACGGGTCGCCATGGTCAACGCCGAATGTGCCGCCATTGTCGCCAAAACGGGTGGTGAGATTGTGGTGCATCCGTTCGAAAACCTGTTGATCGACTGTGCCCGCGATGTGGGGGCCGGGGTAATCATCCGCGGGCTGCGGGCGGTGGCGGATTTTGAATACGAATTTCAGATGGTTGGCATGAACCGCGCGCTAGATGCCAGCATAGAGACGGTGTTTATGATGGCCGACGCCCGCCGTCAGGCGATTGCGTCAAAACTGGTCAAGGAAATCGCACGATTGGGGGGGGATGTGACGAAATTCGTGCCGCCGCCGGTGGTGGTGGCTTTAGCGGCCAAGTATCGTTAGCACACGATGACCGGTACCTGAACCAACCCTCTGCTTCCAGGCCTCAAGCGCAACCCCGAAGCCCCGCTCGGGCGGGCACCTTGTAACGGCGCCCGCTAAACTTTCGGTGGCTGTGTTAAGCCTTACACCGTGTAGGCTTGATGTTTCTTGCCCCCCGCAGTCTCGCAATTCTCTCTCTCGTGGATACAAACAGGGACAGCAGAGGAGAGGCCCGGTTCCATCAAGGGTCACGCCGCCTTGGCGTCAGACATGCAAAAGGGGGCCATCGGCCCCCTCGGCATCAGGGTGTGAAAGCAGGCTTAAGCCGCCTTGCCGTACACCGCGTCATGCGCAATGCGGTGAGCATCGCCACGGTAGATCCCAAGGTCAAGTGCCATGTCCAGCGGCAGGTTTGCGATCTCGTCGCGGGTCTTTACATAGAGGGCATAGTTCTTTGCGGCCTCTTTCAACATATCAATTACGTTCAACATCATCATCTTCCTTGCATCTCGCGGGGTCTGCTATTTTTCCGCGTGTTCAGTATGTGGGAAGTGCACCACCACCCACAACGCCCAATGCTGCGACGCGGCATTGCGTCCACTGCATAGCTGCGGCCAAAGAAAAAGGCGCCCGAAGGCGCCTGTTTCCTGCAATTTCAGTGGCTTCAGATCAGCTTTCCCATGGCGACAGCGGTGTCAGACATGCGGTTAGAGAAACCCCATTCATTATCATACCAGGTCAAAATCCGTACCATCGTGCCATCCAGCACCTTGGTCTGATCCATGTGAAAGATTGACGAATGGGGGTCATGGTTGAAATCCGAACTGACATTGGGCTGATCGGTATATCCGAGGATGCCCTTCAGGCGGCCGTTGGCGGCACTGCGGATCGCCTCATTGACCTCCTCCACGGTCGTGCTGCGGCTGGCCTCGAACACAAGGTCAACCACCGACACGTTCGGTGTCGGCACCCGGATCGCCACGCCGTCCAGCTTGCCCTTCAGTTCCGGCAGCACCAGCCCCACGGCTTTGGCCGCCCCCGTGCTGGTCGGGATCATGTTCAGGGCGGCAGCGCGGGCGCGGTACAGATCCTTGTGATAAGTGTCCAGCGTCGGCTGGTCACCGGTATAGCTGTGGATCGTGGTCATGAAGCCTTTGGTGATGCCGACCGTCTGGTTCAGCACCTGCGCCACTGGCGACAGGCAGTTGGTGGTGCACGATGCATTCGAGACGATCAGATCGGCGGCGGTCAGCGTGTCATGGTTCACACCATAGACGATGGTCTTGTCGGCACCGCCCGAGGGGGCCGAGACCAGAACCCGGCTCGCGCCGTTTTCAAGGTGAACGACCGCTTTCTCTTTGTCAGTGAAGATGCCGGTACATTCCAGCACGATATCGACATGCTTCCACGGCAGGTCTGCCGGGTTGCGCATCGCCGTTACCTCGATCGGGCCACGGCCCACGTCGATCGTGGTCGCGGTGGTGGTCACTGTGGCGGGAAAACGACCATGCACCGAATCAAACCGCAACAGATGCGCGTTGGTTTCCACCGGACCAAGATCGTTGATCGCCACCACTTCAATATCGGTACGCCCCGATTCGATGATGGCGCGCAACACATTGCGGCCGATGCGGCCGAAGCCATTGATGGCGACTTTGACGGTCATGGAAGTCTTCCTTTTTGCTCGAGTGGCGACTCAAACGTCGCCTGATTGCGCTAAAATTACCGGATACTCCGAAATTTCAACCTTTGAGTAACGCCCTAGCGCCAGATGGCCAGATATTCGATCAGATCCATGAATTTGC
>JANNNF010000403.1:0-2749 GCA_031398405.1 Rhodobacterales bacterium
CATCGGCCGTCCGCACCCATTTCAGGAAATACTGACTCGACTGTATGATCATGCTTTCGATCGGACAGTGCCGGGATGATCTGACGCTTCTTCACTTTAGGCGCAATCATGTCTGACCCGACCGTCAAAGACCAACTGACCAGCGATCACGCCGAACTGTACGACACGCTTGTCGCCCGCCGGTATTTTGAAAAGTTTGGACGTATCTCGGGCCACATGGGCCGGGTGGCGGCGGAACTGGAAATCGAAGGCCGATTGACGAGGTTGGAATCGCGGGTGCTGGGGAAATACCTCTCGGCGGTTGCGGGCACGTTTCAGGCGCTCAGCCACAAGTACCTGATGACGGGCCGCGCCGACGGTGCGCCGCGTCTGACGTTTGACCGGCACGAATCCGGCTTTCCGGTGGCGCAGGAATTGATGGTGATGGCGCTGGATGCGCAACAGGCCAGCAAACATCTGGCCTCGATGCCTGCAGGCCCCGAGTTGAAGGACCGCATGATCCGCCAGATTGTCGGCGATCTGGCCATCCCGACCGCCCTGCAATTTGCGCTGTCGCAGCGGCTATATTATGAGGCTTTGGCGGCAGGGGGCCTGTTCTGGGCGCGCAATGACCCCGACGCGCAGTGGGTGGCCGATGCAGGCGACAGGCGGCAGTATCTGGTACATTGGGCGGTCTATGATACGGCGGTCAACCTGCCGGTAGTCTATCTGCTCGACCTCGAGGATGCAGGGCGCACGGCCCTGCCCAATGATGCCGGTCGCTGGCCGCAGGCCCAAGCCGCGCTGCTGGCGCAGTCTTTGGCTGGGCTAAAGCTTCTGACGATCGCCCAAGGGTTCGATGTGGACTTTGACACCTTGCACCCCAAACGCCTGCGCCGCATCACGCTCGGCCCGATGTATTCGCACAGCTTTACCCTGCAATCCGGCCCGATATCGGCGGTGCTGGCGGGCGCAATGGCCCCTGCGGGCGACGATTGGGCGCTGGTCTGGACGGTGGAGGATTTGCGGGCTGACCGTGAGGAAGACATCAAGGATGGTTGGTTTTCCACCGTCAAGCGGCAGATATGGAAGCTGGATACAACCACCGGGGCGGATTCAGGTGTCACCCGGATGGACCGCATGGTGATCTTGCCAGAACGTCCCTATCAGGTGCTGGTCGAACAAAACCCGCCCGGCCTGCGCGGTTTGCGCAAATTTGTGGTGGGGGCGGGCGGACGCATTATTCCGACGGTGTAAGAGGTTGGCATGACGACGCGTGACACGATGGAACTGCGGGAAGAGATGATCCGTGCGCAATATGACGCGGCGCTCGGGCTGTTGGCAGGCTTTGACCACGCGCCAAGGCTGGGCAAAGCCATGGAGGCAACAAGTGCGGAACGCAGCCCAGGCATCGGCACGCGGCCAAGATTTCGGTCCACCGTGCCGGGCATGGCGACCCGCACCACGGCGCGGCCCGGTGGCGTGCGTCTGCTGGATAGGGTGGAGGGGTTGGGCGACGGCCTGACCTCGCCGTTGCAAGCCTCGGCCCTGCACGCCCTGCGCCGGGGCCTTTCGATTGCCATGGCCATGGGCGAAAGCTTTACCGCGCAATCGGGCTTGGTCGAGTTGAAGAAGGCCAACCTTGAAGGCCGCCTGTCCGACCCCCGCCGCGCCGAATTCACAGAACTGCTGGCCGCTGAGGCGCTGCTGACCCTTTACACCTTCGCCAATTCGACGGCCTTCCTGCTCGCCCCGCATCTGGGCTCTGTGACGGTAGAGGTCGGCGCAGTGGACGAGGTTCTGACCGACAACGCCCCGTTGGCCCTGCAAGGCGTTTTGTGGGAACTGGATCAGGATATCGGGGCGCTGGCGACGGATGAAACCCGGCTGGTCGCGGTGGTCGCGGCGTTCTGCGAGGCGCTGATGGAAAAGGTCGCCCTGCGCGCCGCCACAGCACCGCGGTTGGGGGCGTTCACGGGCGGAAGTTGGAAGGTTGAGGCGGATGGGCTGGTCATCTCTGGCTTCAAACCGGCACGCGCGTCAAAGGGCGGCGCTTTGACGATGCAGTTCAAAAAGCCAACCGAGGTGGTGGGTAATCACATTGCCAAATACCAATCGCTGCGGCTGGCCAAGATGCTGATGGCCTATGACTTTGATCGGCGGCTCAATCCCTTTGCGGAACTCGGCGGGTTCATTTTCACTTTCATGGGTGATGGCAAGCCGGGGACGGGCAAAACCACGCTGATCCAGATGATGGCCGGATTGTTGGATGGGTATTGCCGGACCGCGGGCTATCCGTTTCGGTATCAGAATTTCTCGATTGATCAGATTGACAGCTATCAGGGCAAATCGGGCCAGAACGCCAAGGCGTTCGTTGATGCTGTGATTGACCCATCGGTCATCGCCTTTGGCACGATTGATGATATTGACCAAGTGGCGGGCAAGCGGGGGGATCGGCAGTCCTCGGCAGGTCAGCAGGAAGTGACGGCAGTGTTCATGGGGGCCTTTGCGGGCGCGAACACTGTGGTGCGCGGCAATTGCACCTTCGGGATGTTTTCCAACTATCCCGAGAACGTGGACGATGCCCTGCGTCAACGGGCCGGGGCGCGGTTTCTGGTCGACGGGCCGCAAAGCCGCGAGGATTATATCGATATCCTGTCGCTTTTATTGGGCCGCAACCACGCCATTCCCTTGGGCGACCATGACCTTTTCGCAGCACAAGAGATTAAGAAAGCCGTCGCCGCCAGCTTTGAAGGCCACGCGCGCCCGC
>JANNNF010000076.1:0-6230 GCA_031398405.1 Rhodobacterales bacterium
GGTCGCGGGTATCGACCTCGATGATGGTATAAATCTCGGAGCCTTCGTTATCGAAGGTGATGTGGGTCGGAAAGCGGAACTCGCGTTCGCGTTTCTTCACGCGGTCGCGGTCTTTCAGGGCCTCGCGCGCGACCACTTCGCCCCCCAGGGTTTTTTCGATCATGCCACGCAGACGGGGCAGGCGGGCGACTTCGTAGGGGCGACCCTCGATGTCCTGCACCCAGAACACCGCTGTGGCAAAGCCGTCTTTTGATGTGTAGGTGCGCGCATCGACCACGTTGGCCCCGACCAGTGCCAGCGCCCCCGCCAGCCGGGAGAAAATGCCGGGGTGATCGACCAGCGCAAAGCAGGCGCGGGTGGCGTCACGGAACGGATCGGGGTGCAGGTCGATGCGGATTTCGTTGTCGGGCAGACCCAACAGCATCCGCGCAAAGATGGCCTGCGTGTCGGTGGAAAGTCCGCGCCAATAGGGGGCATAGTGGCGTGCCATCTCTGCCCTAAGGTCGCGCACATCCATACCCGACAGCCGGGCGCGCAGGGCCTGCTTGGCCTCATCCTCGCGGTTTTCACGGTTGACCGATTCCAGCCCGCCCTCCAGCGCGTCGGCGGTATCACGGTACAGCTGGCGCAGCAGCATGGCCTTCCAGTTGTTCCAGGTGTTCGGCCCGACGCCGCGAATGTCGCAGACGGTCAGGATGGTCAGCAGATCCAGCCGCTTGCGGGTCTTCACCGCCTTGGCGAAATCACGTACCGTGCGCGGATCGCCGATATCGCGCTTTTGCGCCATGTCGGACATCAGCAGGTGATAGCGTACCAGCCATTCGACCGTTTCACATTCTTCGGCGTCCAGTCCCAGCCGGGGCGCAATGCGGCGCGCCAGTTGCGCGCCGATGATGGAATGATCTTCGGGGCGACCCTTGCCGATATCGTGCAGCAGCAGCGCGATGTAAATCACCCGGCGGTTCACGCCGGCCTTCAGGATTTGCGACGACAGCGGCAGATCCTCGACCAACTCGCCCCGTTCGATCTGCGCAAGCACGCTGATGGTCTGGATGATATGCTCATCCACCGTGTAGTGATGGTAGACGTTGAACTGCATCATGGCCACGATGTTTTCAAACTCGGGGATGAAGGCGGCCAGCACGCCAAGCTCGTTCATCCGGCGTAAAGATCGTTCCGGGTTGCCGTGTTTCAGCAAGAGATCAAGGAAGATCTGCACCGCTTCGGGGTTGGTGCGCAGATCATCGTCGATCAGATCCAGATGGGCGGCCAGCAGGCGCATGACGTTGGGATGCAGCAGGTACTCGGTCCGCAGGGCTTCCTCGAACACCCGCAGCAGGTTCAGCTTGTCGGCCAGAAAGGCGACAGGGTCGATGACGTCAATGCGGCCCTGCACCAATGTGTAACCTGCCTTCACCCGCTTGACGCGTTTGAAGATGCCAAACAGTGACGCTTCGGGCTTGGCATGCCGCGCCTCAAGTTCGGTCAGGAACACGCGGGTCAGTTCACCCACCCGGGTGGCGTGGCGGAAGTAATCCTGCATGAAATGCTCAACCGCCCTGCGCCCGCCGGAATCGCGGTAGCCCATACGTTCGGCCACCTCGACCTGGATGTCGAAGGTCAACTGATCGGTCGCCCGCGCGGTGATGTGGTGCATGTGGCAGCGCACCGCCCAAAGGAAATCTTCGGCGCGGTTAAATATGTCGTATTCTTCACGGCTAAGCAGACCCGCGCCCACCAGACCTTCGGAGGATGACACCCGGTTCAGATACTTGCCAATCCAATACAGGGTTTGCAGATCGCGCAACCCGCCCTTGCCTTCTTTGACATTGGGTTCCAGCACATAGCGCTGACCGCCCTGCCGCTTGTGCCGCTCGGCGCGTTCCAAAAGCTTGGCTTCGATGAATTCAGGGCCTGTGTTGCGAAACAGTTCGGCCCACAGACGGTCGCCCAGTTCCACGGCCAATGGCGCATAGCCTGCGACATATCGGTATTCCAAAAGGGCGGTGCGGATGGTGATATCCTCGCGCCCCAGCCGGATGCAGTCTTTCACCGTTCGGCTGGCGTGGCCGACCTTCAGCTTCAGATCCCACAGCATATACAGCATGGATTCAATCACTGACTCTGCCCATGGGGTGATCTTCCACGGGGTCAGGAACAGCAGGTCCACGTCGGAATGGGGCGCCATCTCTGCGCGACCATAGCCGCCAACCCCCAGCACGGCGATGCGCTCAGACTCGGTCGGACTGGGCAAAGGGTGCAGATGGTCAACCGCCACCCGAAGGGCGGCAATCACCAGAGCGTCAGTAAGAAAGGCTTGCGCGCGCACTAAGGCCCGGGCGTCATGCGGGCGATCTTGGAAGGCCACCTCAAGCGCCGCATTCCCGCGGGATTTGGCTTGGGCCATGTGGTTAACCGCAATGGTGCGCGCGGCCTTGGGGTTGGCCGCCGCCCCGATATCAGCCGCGATGGCGCGGGTCAGGGCGGCAGCGTCAATAATCTGGGCAGCTGTCAGCAACATCAAGTCAGAGGCGGTTGTTTGCACCGACGCCCCGGTTTTGGGTGCCATCAGAACCCGGCGCCGGCAAAGCTGCGTGGGGCGGCGCTGATGATGGTGGCAGAGTTATTGCGCACCTGCGCAATCGCCAGCCCGCGCTCGTTGGTGCCATCGGTGCGCAGCCGGAAGATGCCGTTCACACCGACAAACCCCGCCCCTTGTGTCAGGGCTTGCGCGCTCAGCGCATTGGATTTGCCCTGCTTTACCAGCGCGCCGATGGCTGCAATGCCATCATAAGCGATGCCTGCAATCGGGTGTGGGGTCTCTGAAAATGCTTTCTGATAGCGGCCTTGGAATTGCGCATAAAGGCCCGGATCGGGCAGGGCGAACCAACCACCCTGCACTCCCGGCAAGGCAAGCGCCGCTGCCGGAATATCCCAACGTGTCAGGCCGATCATCTGGGCGACAGCATTGGACATGCCATTGTCTGCCAACAATTGACTGACCAGCGGCAAAGCGGTCGCGCTGTCTGCGGTCAGAAACATCGCTGTGGCACCCGCTGATTTCGCGGTCTGCGCAATGGACGGAATGGCAGAGGTGATGCCTTGTTGCGACAACTCATACGACCCGACAGCCACCACAGACCCGCCAGCGGCCTGCACGCCACGCTGGATGGCGCCCCGCCCCAGATCACCTGCAGTGTTGCGGTCATGCACAATCATGATGCGGCTTTTGCCAGAGCTTACGGCATAATTTGCAAGCCTGCGGGCCGAATTATCAAAGGTTGGCCCCAGCACAAAGACGTTGCCACCTGCAATGTCGGTGTTGTTTGAGAACGACAACACGTTGATCCCACGCGCAGCCATTGCCACGCCCACGGCGTTGGCTTCTTGCGCGAACACCGGGCCGAGAATGATCTTTGCCCCCTCATCCGCAGCTTTGATCGCCATCGCCTGCGCCTGACCGGGCTGACCTGCGGTGTTGTAAACCCGAAGGTCGATCTTCACGCCACCCAGATCGGAGATGGCCAGCCGCGCCGCGTTTTGCAGGCTGCGCGCCAGCAATTCATCGCTGGCCTGCCCGGACCCACCCGGAACCAGCAGAGCGACAGGGACGGCTTCACCGCCGCTGATCGAGGGGCCATTGCCGCTGATCGGCCCGGCACCCGGCACGCAGGCGGCCAGAACAAACGCAAGCAACACGAGGGCGATACGCCCTGCTGGCTTGCACGCAAGAACAATAGCAGACAACATAAGGAATTCCTCACTCCCAGAGGCGCGGCAGATGTGCGGCATCGGGGGGCAGTTTATGCGCATCGTCGGGGGAAGTAAACTTGTCAGCGGAGTTCAGATCATGTCCAACGGCACCATTGCGTCCGATGACGCCGACCCAAGTGGCATGGGCGACCGCCACGAATTGCTGGAACCCGCAATCCCCGGGTCCGCGCGGCGCAGCCTGTCCAAGGCGGTGCCGCCCGGTCTGCATTTCGTGTCAACACCCATCGGGGCGGCCCGTGATATCACCCTTCGGGCGCTGGATATTCTGGCCGGGGCCGATGTGCTGGCGGCAGAAGACACGCGGACTTTGCGGCATTTGATGGAAATACACGGCATTTCGCTTGGGAACCGCCCGCTGGTGGCCTATCACGAACACAATAACGAGGCGGCCTTGCCGCGCCTGATGCGCGCATTGAGCGAAGGCAAATCAGTGGCCTATGCGTCCGAAGCCGGCACCCCGCTGATCTCTGACCCTGGTTTCCAACTGGCCCGCGCCGCCATTGCCGACGGCGTGGCGGTGCTGGCGGCCCCCGGACCCTCGGCCGTCCTATGTGCCTTGACCGTCTCTGGCCTGCCGTCAGACCGGTTCTTGTTCGCAGGGTTTGCGCCGCCCACCAAGTCGGCGCGCCTGACATTTCTGCAAGACCTGCGAGACGTCCAGGCCACCCTGATCCTGTATGAATCGCCGAAGCGCGTTAAGCAATTATTGGATGATTTGGTGCAAAGTCTGGGGGGAGGGAGATACGCTGTGGTGTGCCGGGAACTGACGAAGCGATTCGAAGAAGTGTCACGGGGCACACTTGTCGATCTTGCAGCGGCGTATGCGGACCGGGATGTGAAAGGTGAAATTGTGGTGCTGGTGGATCGTGGTGCGGTGGCACGGGCAGATGCGGCGACAGTGGAACAGGCGTTGGATCAGGCAATGCTGCGGATGACGGTCAAGGACGCAGCCGCGGCGATCGCGGAAGCCTACGGTTTGCCAAGGCGGGAAGTATATCAGATGGCGTTGCGGCGGGGATAGAATGGCAGTGCAGGTTTTGACATCACAGTCGTTGCGCGGGGCGCGGGCCTATCATGCGGGTGTGGCCGCCGAAGATCAGGTGGCGCAGATGTATGAACGCGCTGGCCGGGCCGTCTGTGCGCGGCGTTGGCGCGGGTCGGGCGGTGAGATTGACCTGATTGCCCGCAACGGGGCAGAAGTGATTTTTATTGAGGTCAAGCAAAGCAGCACCCATGCGATTGCGGCAGAACATCTGACATTGCGCCAGATGCAGCGGATTTATGCGTCTGCCGAAGAATTTCTTGCGGGCGAACCGAAAGGCTTGCTGACAGAAGTGCGCTTTGACGTGGCGCTGGTGGATGGGCAAGGCCGGATAGAAGTATTGGAAAACGCCTTCGCGGCCTGACGCGTTTGCATCCCCCCACACATTGGGGCATCGTACGGGCGATTGATCTCCGGAGAATACGATGTCGCTGAAGGTAGCCCTGCAAATGGACCCGATCGGGTCTGTCAACATCAACGCGGACAGCACATTCCGCATCGCGCTGGAGGCGCAGGCGCGGGGGCACTCGCTGTTTTTTTACACTCCGGACAAGTTGGCTTTTGTTGAAGGACGGGTGATTGCGCGCGGATTTCCGATCACGCTGCGGCGCGAGGTCGGGAATCATGTAACCTATGGCACGGAAACCGAGGTAGATCTGGCCGATTTCGACGTGGTCTGGCTGCGGCAAGACCCGCCGTTTGATATGGGGTATATAACGACCACGCATTTGTTGGAGATGATCCATCCCAAGACTTTGGTGGTCAACGATCCGTTCTGGGTACGCAATTCGCCTGAAAAACTGCTGGTGCTGCGCTTTGCCGATCTGACCCCGCCGACTGCCATTGCCCGGGACCTGGCGACGATCCGGGCGTTCAAGGCGCGGCATGGCGATATCATTTTGAAGCCTCTTTATGGCAATGGCGGCGCAGGGGTGTTCCGTCTGGACCCAAATGATCGCAATCTCGCAAGTCTGCATGAAATGTTTACGGGGATGAACCGTGAGCCATTGATTGTGCAAAAATTTTTGCCGGATGTGTCGAAAGGCGACAAGCGGGTTATCTTGGTCGACGGCGAGCCTGTGGGGGCGATCAACCGTGTGCCACAGGATGGGGAAACCCGTTCCAACATGCACGCGGGCGGGCGTCCAGAGAAGGTGGGTCTGACGCCACGCGATCTGGAAATTTGCACGCGGATTGGGCCGGTGTTGAAGGAATACGGCCAGGTTTTTGTAGGGATCGACGTGATCGGTGATTGGCTGACCGAGATCAACGTGACCTCGCCCACTGGTATCCAAGAGCTGGAGCGATTTGATGGCACCAACACGGCCGAGCGCATCTGGCAGGTGATCGAGGCGAAGCGGGCGGCGTAGCATCCGGGACGGGGGCGCTTTTTGCCCGATTGGGCAAAAAGCGC
>JANNNF010000476.1:0-2571 GCA_031398405.1 Rhodobacterales bacterium
TGACCGCCGATTGCCAGCCGGTGCTGTTCTGCGACGCCCATGCGCAGGTGATCGGTGCCGCCCATGCCGGCTGGCGCGGCGCACACCTGGGGGTGCTGGAGGCGGTGTTGATCGCGATGGAGCGGTTGGGCGCGACCCGCGCCAACACCGCGGCGGTGATTGGCCCCTGCATCAGCCAAGCTGCTTATGAGGTTGGGCCAGAGTTTTTTGATACCTTCACTGCCGAAGACCCTCGCCACGCTCGGTTTTTCGCGCAAGGCACCGGCGACCGGAAGCTGTTCGACCTGCCCGCCTTTGGCCTGCACCGTTTGCGCGAGGCAGGCGTGGGTCATGCCGAATGGACACGCCATTGTACCTACCGCGACCCGGACCGCTTCTTTTCGTTCCGCCGCACAACTCATGCGGGCGAGGCTGATTATGGCCGCCTGATCTCGGTGATCCGGCTGTAGTCTCGCAACAATATGCTTGCCACATTCCGATTGTCGCCAAACCGGAAATGGCCGCAATTGACCAAAAATCAGCCCAAACCCCGCCGCATTGCGACGTCACGGTGATCCCAAGGTCAGAACGACCGCAGATCAGGAGGACACTATGTCGATCAAAGCAAACGCTGCTACCCCGAAGGCAGAAGCCAAAACCGAACGTCGCTGGATGCAGTCTGTGATCGCGGCCTCGGCAGAGCCGCTGCCCAGCTTTCCGTGGATGCGCGGCGCACGTCGCAAACCGCAATCGGTGACTGAAGGCACCAAGGCCGCGGCCGCAGTGCACCCCCGCCGGGTCACACTGGCGGCGCGCTGATCGCGCGAATCGCTGATCGGCCCAAACGGACCGATTGCCGCCCAGATTGTTGACGGTGTGGCAGACAATGCCGAACATGCCCCCAGATCGTCGCCGAAGCACCTGCCAAATAAGAATTAACTTTGACCGGCTGCCCGAATTGGGGCACGTATCGCCCTACAGACGTCCCTCTGTACCTTACAGGACGCTGGATGGGCCGCGATAAGACCACAGAACCGCATTTACGCGGTTCGGGGCACCCCCACTGGCGTTACCGACCCGTATGCTCGTGCGGGTTCGGGATTGATGCTCGGTAAGGCGGCCCCGGTGTGTCCTCTGCACGCCACAAAGGGGCCGCTTATCCATTCAAAAAAGGGCTTGTTGGTTAATAGCTATCTGGGGCTGTCAGGCGGTTTTCGCCAAGCGGGCTTCCAGCACCTCGAACGGCAATCCCGGCAAATCCTTGGCACAGCGTATCACAAGACTGGTTTTCACCGACGCCACATTGTCTGCGCTGGTCAGGCCTTCGGTCAGAAAATTCTGAAAGGTGGACAAATCCGGCGCCACGCATTTCAGGATGAAATCAATTTCGCCGTTCAACATGTGGCACTCGCGCACCAAGGGCCAGTCGCGGCACCGCTGTTCAAAGGCCGACAGGTCCACCTCGGCCTGACTGCGTAGCCGCACCATGGCAAACACCTGCACTTCGAACCCCAACTCGCGCGCGTCAATGTCGGCGTGGTAACCGGTGATATAGCCCTGTTCTTCCAAAGTACGCACCCGCCGCAGACACGGCGGCGCGGAAATGCCAACCCGGCTGGCAAGTTCGACATTGGTCATCCGGCCATCGGCTTGAAGTTCCGCCAGAATGTGGCGGTCGATGGGGTCCAGTTTCGATCCGGCCATGGGTTGCTCCTTGCTTTGGCGCATGATGTAGGCTGAACCCTTCCGCTGCGCAACAATGTTTCACGGTCGCGTAATTTGCTGTCGCAAATGCCCTGCCTTACGCAACGCAGCAGGGCTTTCCGCCCCTGCGCGCTTTGCCTATATGGAGTGGGCACAGACATGAGGGGCACTATGGGCGAGACACGGCACACCAAGGTTCTGATCATCGGCTCGGGGCCTGCGGGTTACACGGCGGCGGTTTATTCGGCGCGCGCCATGCTGAACCCGATCCTTGTGCAGGGCATTCAGCCCGGCGGGCAACTGACCATCACAACCGAGGTCGAAAACTGGCCAGGTGACACCCATGTGCAGGGCCCCGATCTGATGGTGCGGATGGAAGACCACGCCCGAGCCATGGGCGCCGAGATCATTTCAGACTATGTCAGTAGCCTCGATCTGTCGGTTCGTCCCTTTGTGGCGCACGCGGATAGTGGCACCACCTTTACCGCCGACGCCGTAATCCTTGCGACCGGGGCGCAGGCCAAATGGCTGGGCCTGCCGTCGGAAGAAAAGTTCAAGGGCTTTGGGGTGTCGGCCTGCGCCACCTGTGACGGGTTCTTTTATCGCGGCAAAGAGATTGTCGTGATTGGCGGCGGCAACACGGCGGTGGAAGAGGCGTTGTTCCTGACCAACTTCGCGTCGAAAGTAACTCTGATCCACCGGCGTGACAGTCTGCGGGCTGAAAAGATCATGCAGGACCGTTTGTTCAAGCATCCCAAGATCACCATGATGTGGAACCACGAAGTCACCGAAGTGCTGGGCGATGAGGCCCCGCTTGGTGTTACGGCCGTGCGCGCGCGCAATGTGTTGACGGGCGAGGTGACTGACGTGCCCTGCGCCGGGTTCTTT
>JANNNF010000482.1:0-19966 GCA_031398405.1 Rhodobacterales bacterium
CCGAAGGAAAGCAGCGTGAAAGCTACAAGCGGTAACAAATGAATTAAGGGGGGGGGCACACCCCCCGGTTCGCGCGCGCCCTGTGGGATTTTTTCACACAGACGGCAAAATTATTAAAAAGTTTCAACGGCTTACCAAGCGTCTTTAAGCGCCCAGTTGCGACGCTCTAAAAACACCGGGTCTTGCACCAGTTCGGCAATTTTTGCCGCGTGTGCCTCGCAGCAGGCCGCGTGCAGCGCCATCAGCGCCTTGTCTTTTTCCAGATGTTTCTTGGCCCAGGCCTTGGCCTTTTTCAGCACCGGGCCAAAATTGGCGGTGGATTCGTCCCTATGGTTGCGGGTGCGCCAGTAGGTGCGCGACACTTGCTTGCCGGTCACCACCACATCGCCCCGGTACATCATGGCCAGATAGCTGTCGAGCGAGCGCAAGGGGAAATGCTCCAGCCGGACCAGATCAAACGTGCCGCGGCTGTCGAGCCCGTTTTCTGACCGGTCAGCCGGCAAACTGGCCTGCGGGCGGCCCGATCCATCCAGCCAGACCACATCGCCCAGCATATCGGGCCGGTGATTGCGCAGCTTTTCCACCTTGTCCGACAGACGCACGATGCTTTTCACGCCTCGACGGCTTTTTTTCCATCCGGGCGAGGTGGATTGATGACCGGGGAATTGTTCGGTCAACCAGCCGGGGGCAAAATGTTCTTGCTGGTTTGCACCATGATTGACCTCGGACATTGAAATCACATCAAAAGCGCCTGTCGCCATGAACAGCGCCTTGAGCGTGCCGTCGCCCACGCGGATGTTGATGAATTCATCGACATCCATCGAAATGAACACATCCGCTTCGCGCATCTGGCGCAGTTGATGGGCATAGGCCAGTGCCACAGGTTGAAACGCGGTCAGGCCGGTGGCAAGCGCCGGATTGGGTAGGTGGGTCAGGTGGCCCAGATCGGCCAGCCGGTCCAGCAGTGCATCAGTGCCGTCGGTGCAGTCATTGGTGAACACCACCAGATCAGTGACACCGATGGCCTTGTGCCAGGCCAGCCATTCAAGGATGAAGGGGCCCTCATCCTTCATGCAGGTGGCGGTGAACACGCGGGGGTCAGCCACGGGCCAATCGCGAAAGGCGCGGACGGGCAGGGCACTGGCCGGGGGTTTGGCGGGTTCCAGGGCAGGCTTGGGGCGGGCCGGGGCAGCGCCGCGCTCCAGCACCTGAACCGATGATCCGTCCTTGTTGGTGGCCGACAGGTTGATCCCTTTGGCCGCAAGCACTGCCATGATGTCTGCAACGCCATCGTTGCCGTAAACCTTGGGGTGAAACTCCACCACCATGGCGCGCACCGAACTTAGGTCAGCGCCGTCAAACAAGCCCAATTCGCCGCCTTCGATATCGCAGACGATCACCGTTGGGCGCAGGTCCAGCATCAGTTGCTTCAGCCCGAATCGCGGCAGTTTTACCGCGCGGGCATAGGCGCGCGAGGCGGGCTCCATGCTGGAGGCCCAGAAATCGGGGCGCAGATAAAAGTCAATCTCGGGCCCAGCATCGGCGGCAATCACCCCGTTGCGCAGATCGACCATGGTGACGCCGTTCAGCCTGTGGGTTTCGCGGATGATCGGGATCAGGTCGGGATTGGCCTCGATCGCGGTGACGCTTTCGATGCCTGCCACCCCGCCCGAAACCGCCGACAGCAGCCCCACCCCGGCACCAAGTTCCAGTACCCGGTCACCGGCGCGCAGGATGCGGCGCAAGGCGGCACATTCACCGCCTTCATAGCGATTGTTGCGCATGGGCCGTTCAATCTTGGGCGTGATGATTTCAGGCACAAAGGGCACCTTGATGCCCGAAGTTTCAATCACTTCTGTATAACTTATCATGATCGAACCCTACACAATCACCGGTAAACAAACGGTGTCTGCCCATGGGTTGGCCAAGTGAAAACCCTGCATCTTGCCCCATATCCGTTTGCGGGCTTTCAGGCCCATTCTTGCGACGACTATGCGGGTGTTCGGGTCACCGGGTCAAGAACGCCGGACAAGCCAGAGGGTTGCGGCCATGATCCCCGCACCGATTGTTGCCAAAACAGCAACGGTCAGGTTGGTATAGGCATTGGCGACCACCACGCCGATCAGGGCCCAGATCACTGTCAGCCCGTAAACCGGCATCGTGGGGCGGGCGCGCTGGACGGCCATGGCAACAACCAGCACCAAAGCCAGCATCAGAATGGCAGATGCGGTGTCAGACAGCCAGCCATAGCCCGCCAGCAGTACGCCCAAAGATACGGCAGCTGCGGCCGACAGCCAGCCTGCGAAAATCGCTGTAGGGGCGGATAGCAGCCAGCGATCCTGTACCGGATCTGCCCGCAGGAAGGCCAACAGGGCGGCCCCAAGCATGATCCAGATCGTGATGGTGGCGGTGACCGGATAGCTGCTGGCGATGGCAAGCCAGACAGCCCCTATTCCTACGGCGATGATCAAAGGCCAACGCACGGCGTCCCACGCTGGGACATCGCGACGCTTCCACAAACCGTATCCCGCGTGGACAACCAGCCAGATGTAAATCACGCCCCAGATAGAGAATGCGTACCCGGCGGGCTGAATTGCGGGGCGCACGATCGGCACCGGGAACATCGCCGGATCATAGCCGGTAAACGGCGGCGTCACCAAAGGGGCTACTGCAAAGGCAAATGTGGCCAAGGCGAGGAGAAGAGGTTTTAAAGTCGTCATGGGGTGCAACCTCGGCAAAAGGGATTTGGATCCATCAGACCAGCGCGCCTTGCGCCGAAATCCGGGTTTTGCCGCCCAGATAGGGGTGCAGGACGGCGGGCAGGTCGACCGATCCATCGGCTTGTTGCCCGTTTTCCAGCACCGCAATCAAGCAGCGCCCGACCGCCAGACCGGAACCGTTCAAAGTAGCCACGAATTCCGGTTTGCCACCGGGCGCCTTGACGCGGGCGTTCATCCGGCGGGCCTGAAAGGTGCCGCAGGTCGACACGGAGCTGATCTCGCGGAAGCGGTTCTGGCCCGGCAGCCAAGCCTCAAGGTCATGGGTTTTCTGCGCGCCAAAGCCCATGTCGCCGGTGCACAGCACAATCGTCCGGTAGGGGATGCCAAGCCGTTCAAGCACGGTCTGCGCACAATTCGTCATGCGGTCATGTTCGGCAAGGGCTTGATCTGCTGTGCAAATCGTGACCATCTCGACTTTCTCGAACTGGTGCTGGCGCAGCATCCCCGAGGTATCCTTGCCCGCCGAGCCTGCCTCGGACCGGAAGCACTGGGTATGGGCGGTCATCCGGATCGGCAGGGCGGCCTCGTCCAGCACATCGCCTGCGACGGAATTGGTCAGGGTCACTTCGGCGGTCGGGATCAGCCACCAACCATTGGTGGTCTGATAGCTGTCTTCGGCGAATTTTGGCAGTTGGTTGGTGCCATACATCGCTTCGTCCTTGACCAGCACCGGGGTCCACATCTCTGTCAGCCCGTGGTCTTCGACATGCAGGTCCAGCATGAACTGCGACAGTGCGCGGTGAACCCGGATCACAGCGCCCTTCAGCACCACAAAGCGCGCGCCCGACAGTTTGGCTGCAGTTTCAAAATCCATCCCGGGTTTGACGCCCGTGATTTCAAAATGTTCCCTGGGGGTGAAGTCGAAGGTGCGGGGTGTGCCCCAGCGGTGAATTTCGACGTTGTCATCCTCATCCTTGCCATCAGGGATGGAATCCAGCGGCAGGTTCGGCAGGCCCATCAGAACATCGCGCAGAGCGGAATCTTCAGATGCGGCCTGTTCTGTCAGGGTCGCAATCTCGGCCTTCTTTTCACCCACCAAGGTGCGCAGGCGTTCAAACTCGACGTCATCGCCCTTTCCCTTGGCGACACCGGCCTGCTTGGACGCGGCGTTTTGTGCGGCCTGCGCGGTTTCCGACGCGAGAATTTTCGCACGACGAGATTCGTCCAGCGCCAAAATGGCGGGCGAGGCCGCAGGCAACCCGCGACGGGCAAGGCTTGCGTCAAAGGCGGCGGGGTTTTCGCGGATGGCGCGGATATCGTGCATTTTGGCCTCGGCTGGTGGATTGCGGGCAGGTATGCCCGATTTGTCGCAAGGGAGGAAGGGGGGCCTTCAGCCCCCCTCTTGGCTTTGCCAATTCACCCCCCGAGGATATTTTCGCCAGAATGAAAGCCTTCAGGGCTTGCCATTCTTGGGTCGCTTTCGTTGGGTAGGGCGGCAAAAGTTATTTACGGGGGTGGATATGGGTTCGGGAACGCAGGGCAAAGAGTACAGGCGTGGGGTGGATTTGCTGCGGTTTGTGGCCTGCTTTGGCATCGTGTGGGATCACGCGCGGGCGTATGGTGCCGATATCGGCTATCTCGCGCTGGCGGTGTTCCTGCTGCTGACGTCGTTCTTTGCCGTGCAGTCGTTTGACAGGGCCGAGGCGCGCGGGCAGGGAGCCGGGTTCTGGCTGCCGCGTGCGCAACGCATCTTGATGCCGTGGCTGGTGTGGTGCGTGATCTTCAAGGGCGTTCAATACCTTGTGGCCGATGACCCCGCATCTGTGCCGCTGCTGTCTGATCCGTTCAGCCTGCTGGTGGGCAGCTGGATTCACCTGTGGTTCCTGCCCTTTGCGATGATCTTTCTGGTGGTGATCCCGCCAATTGCGCGCAGCATCACCACCCGGCGTCGCCTGATCATTGCGGGGGTTTTACTGGTGTCAGCGTCGCTGCCACTGGGCCTTTTGCACGGCGCGGTGACAGGTTCGTGGAGCGGTGGCCCTGCCGCCTTTCCGCAGCCGTTTCCGCAATGGTTTTTCTCGCTCCCGCTGTTTTTGTACGGCGCACTGGCTGCGATTGCGCACCGGCTGGGGGCGGTGGACGTGGTGCTGGTGACGGCAGCTGTCGCCTCTGCCCTGTTGTTTGCGGTGCTGCCTGAATTTGCAAGCCTGCAGATGATCCTTGCGGCTCTGGTGCTGGAGGCTGTTTGGCGCAGCCCGATCACCGGGGCATGGGCCACGCGTCTGGCGGCATCGGCATTCGGGATCTACCTTATGCACCCGTTCTTCATGCTGGTCGCCTTCAAGCTGTTCGGGGCGGGTATGAACCGCGAATTTGGCGCGGTGTTTGCCTTTTGCGCATCATGGGCGGCGGCAGAGGTGATGATGCGGCTGCCCGGATTGCGCAAGATCGTGTGACGGAGTTCCTTGCGGGCCGGGTTTGGTGCGCCTACATGACAGCAATCCCAATGCCAGGGCCCGCGCTTGCGCATCTTATGCCCCGCAGGTAGGGTGCGCGCCAATTCAAGGCGGGGTTTGCCCGCTGTATCGCCGATAAAGGATAGCCCATGTTTGTCACCCCCGCCTTCGCCCAATCCGCAACGACAGGCATGGCTGGTGCCTTTTCGTCTTTTGTGCCGCTGATCCTGATCTTCGGGATAATGTATTTCCTGTTGATCCGCCCTCAGCAAAAGAAGCTGAAGGATCACAAGGCGATGGTAGAGGCGTTGCGTCGTGGGGATGAGATTGTCACCCAAGGCGGCATCGTCGGCAAAGTGACCAAGGTGGGCGATGATGGTTATGCGATGGTGGATATTGCCACCGGCGTTAACGTCAAGATCCTGCGGTCAACGATCGTGCAGGTGCTGAACAAGACCGAACCGGCCGCGAACGCCTGAGGACCTTGACATGACGGCTACCCCGCTTTGGAAGCGCCTGCTGATCCTTGCCATCTGCTTGTGGGGGATCGCGGCTGCGGTGCCCAACCTGTTCTATGGGCGGGTTGAACGCCACAACGATGCCGAGGCCGCAGTTGCGGCGGCAGGCGGGGTGGCCACGCCTGACCAGACCGCCGCCAAGGCCTTGTGGCCTGATTGGGTGCCATCGGCGCTGATGAACCTTGGGCTTGATCTGCGGGGCGGGGCGCATCTGCTGGCGGAAGTACATGTCGAGGATGTGTACAAGGCGCGGATTGATGCGCTGTGGCCCGAGGTGCGCGACAAACTGCGCGATCTGCGGGCAGAGGTCGGCAATGTGCGCCGTCAGCCGTCACCAGACGGTGTGCTGCGGGTTTCCGTATCGAATGTGGCGGGGATGCCTGCGGCGCTGACGGCGATCAGCGCGCTTGCCACCCCGGTGGTCAGCCTGACGGGCGTGGGGCAGAATGACATTGAGGTGACGCAGGACGGCGATGCAATTGTGGTGCAACTGTCCGATGCAGAAAAGACGGCGACCGACGGGCGCACCTTGCAACAATCGCTGGAAATCATCCGCCGCCGGGTGGATGAGGTCGGCACCCGCGAACCCACCATTCAACGCCAAGGCACCAATCGGGTCCTGATCCAGGTACCGGGTATCGGTTCTGCGGCGGAACTGAAACAGCTGATCGGCACCACCGCCAAATTGACCTTCAACGCGGTGGTAAGCCGCACGACAGATGCCGGGGCCGAGGCTGGCCCGCGCAATCTGCTGCTGCCGTCAATGGACGAGCCGGGCGTGTTCTACATTGTCGAGGAAACCCCGGTGGTTTCTGGGGACGAGTTGACCAACGCCCAACCGGCGTTTGACCAGAACAACAGCCCCGCCGTCGAATTTCAGTTTGATAGTGCCGGCGCGCGCAAGTTCGGCGATTACACCGCGGAAAACATCGGCAAGCCGTTTGCCATCGTGCTGGATGACGAAGTGATTTCCGCCCCCACCATCCAAAGCCATATTCCCGGCGGCCGCGGCATCATCACAGGATCGTTCAGTGTTGAGGAAAGCACCAACCTTGCTGTGCTGTTGCGTGCGGGTGCGCTGCCTGCAGAAATGACGTTTCTTGAAGAACGCACCATCGGGCCAGAGCTTGGGCAGGACAGCATTGATGCGGGCAAGACCGCCGCTTTGGTCGGGATGGTCGCGGTCGTGTTCTATATGATCGCCTGCTATGGCTGGTTTGGCATGATGGCCAACATCGCGCTTACGGTGAACATCCTGCTGCTGATCGCACTTTTGTCAACCATTGGCGCCACACTGACCCTGCCGGGCATTGCGGGCATCGTGCTGACCATGGGCATGGCGGTGGATGCAAACGTGCTGATCTATGAACGCATCCGTGAGGAATTGCGTGACGGCAGGCCGCCGGGCCGTGCAGTCGATCTTGGCTTTGAGCGTGCCCTGTCGGCGATTACCGATTCTAACGTGACCGCTATCATCACTTCGGTGATCATGTTTGCCATCGGGTCCGGGCCGGTGCGGGGCTTTGCGGTGACGTTGGGAATTGGGATCCTGACCTCGCTGTTCACATCTGTGTATGTGACGCGGTTTATCATCGAAATGTGGATGGCGATCCGTCATCCCAAAACCATTCAGGTTTAAGGGGCGCATCGCATGGCATGGCGACTTCGGCTGGTCCCGGTAGTGACCCATATCGACTTTTTCAGACTGCAAAATGTGACTTTCGGGGCGTCGGTGCTGGCGGTGGTGCTGTCTCTGCTGTCGGTCGCGGTGCTGGGATTGAACTTCGGGGTAGATTTTCAGGGCGGCACCACGATCCGCACCGAAAGCACGCAAGCCATTGACGTGGGCGATTACCGCGACGCGATGAACACGCTCGACCTCGGCGATGTATCGATCACCGAAGTGTTTGACCCCGCCTTCCGCGCTGATCAGCACGTGGCGATGATCCGCATCGAGGCGCAGGAAGGGTCCGAGGCTGCAACGCCTGAGGTGATTGCCGAGGTAGAGGCCGCGTTGAAAACGGTTGATCCGGCGATCACCTTCCCGTCCGTCGAATCGGTGGGGCCGAAAGTGTCGTCCGAGTTGATATGGTCGGCACTGCTGGCGGTGGTGGCGGGGTCTGCGGGGATCTGGGTCTACGTCTGGGCGCGGTTCGAATGGCAGTTTGCCGTCGGCACCGTGGCCGCCCTGATCCATGATGTGGTGGTGACGGTTGGGGTGTTCTCACTGTTCCAGTTGAAGTTCGATCTAACCATCGTGGCGGCTTTGCTGACCATCCTTGGCTATTCGGTGAACGATACTGTGGTGATCTTTGACCGTCTGCGCGAAAACCTTGCCAAGTATAAAACCATGCCGCTGCGCGAGATGATGAACCTGACCGCGAATGAAACCCTGTCCCGTACCATAATGACGGCATCCACCACTCTGATCTCCTTGATGGCGCTGTTCATCTTTGGCGGTGATGTGATCCGGGGCTTTGTGTTTGCGATGCTGTTTGGCGTGGTGATCGGCACCTATTCCACGTTGTATGTGGCCAAGAACATTGTGCTGTTCCTGGGGCTCGACCGGTCTGACAAGACCAAGGGCGACAAGGGCGGGTCCAAGTCGACCCATGAATTCGCCAATATCGACGCGTGATGCAATGCGGCTGACAGAGATATCTTACGGCACGGCGAAGGTCATTGATGGTTACGGCCCTGGGTTCTTCCGGGTCGGCGGCCACGTTTTGCATGGCGCGTGTCTGATCACCCCATGGGATGCCGGGCTATGGGGCGGTTTGGACGATACCGAAACGCCCTTGTCACTGGTGGGGCAGATTGACGTGTTGTTCGTGGGCATGGGGAAAGAGATTGCTCATGTGCCCGCCGCGTTCCGCGACACGCTGGAGACTGCTGGCATTGGGGTCGAGGTGATGAATTCCCCCGCCGCCTGCCGCACCTATAATGTGCTGCTGTCGGAAGGGCGCCGCATTGCCGCAGCCCTGCTTCCCGTGGACTGAACCCCCTTTGCCTAAAGCTGCGGCTTGGGTTAGGGCTGGCGGTATGATGTTGAATGTCACCGATCTGGCCGTGTCACGCGGCGGGCTTTGTCTGGCCGAGGGGGTGAGCTTCACCCTTGCCCCCGGCCATGCCCTGATTTTGCGCGGGCCGAATGGCTCTGGCAAGACCACGCTGCTGCGCTGTCTGGCGGGTTTGCAGCCCCCCCTTGCAGGCCGCATTGCCGCCCCCGAAGACAGCATCGCTTATGCCGCCCACGCCGATGGCATCAAATCGGTCCTGACCGTGGCCGAGAATTTGCAGTTCTGGGGGGCGGTGCATGGGGTGGCTGATGTGGCAACGGCATTGCGGGCGATGAACCTGTGGCATCTGTCGAACAGGCGCGCGGCGCATCTGTCGGCCGGGCAAAAGCGGCGTTTGGGTCTGGCGCGGTTGCTGGTCACGGGGCGCGCGATCTGGCTGCTGGATGAACCCACGGTGTCGCTGGATACAGCATCGGTTGCCCTGTTCGCGGGCGTCATTCGCGGGCATTTGGCGGCGGGGGGGATGGCCGTGATTGCCACCCATGTTGATCTGGGATTTGACGCGAGCACGCTGGACTTAACCGATTTTGCCCCCACAGCAACAGCCCCGCCATCGGCTTTTGACGAGGCGTTCGGATGATCGCGCTGCTGATCCGCGACATGCGGCTTTCCATCCGGGCGGGGGGCGGTTTTGGGCTTGGCCTTGCATTCTTTCTGCTGGTCGCCGTGCTGGTTCCTTTGGGCGTGGGCCCCGACCCTGCGGTGCTGGCCCGCATTGCGCCGGGTATTCTGTGGGTCGGGGCGTTGCTGGCTTGTCTGCTGAGCCTGGAGCGGCTTTTTGCGCTGGATTTTGAGGATGGCAGTCTGGACCTGCTGGCTTGCGCGCCGTTGCCGCTGGAAGGGGCGGTGGCGATCAAGGCGTTGGCTCATTGGCTGGTGACGGGCTTGCCGCTGACGGTTGCAGCCCCGGTGTTGGGCGTGCTGCTGAATCTTCCAGTGGCAGCCTATCCTTGGCTGGTGGCGTCACTGGCGCTTGGCACCCCGGCGTTAAGCTTGATCGGCGCATTTGGCGCGGCGCTGACGGTCGGGGTCAAGCGGGGAGGACTGCTGGTGTCGCTGCTGGTGTTGCCGATGTATGTGCCGACGCTGATCTTTGGCGCGGATGTCGTGACCAAAGGGGCGGCGGGGTTGTCGGTTGCCACCCCACTGGCGCTGTTGGCGGGGATCACGGCGGGGGCGTTGGCCTTGCTACCGTTCGCGGCAGCGCAAGCCTTGCGGGTCAATTTGCGCTGATGCAAAACGCCGCCCCGGATGGGACGGCGTCTGCCGTTCAGTCCGTCAGATATCAGTTGCCGCCAGCGGCACGGATGGCGGCATCCGATTTCACGTTGGCTTCAATCATCGCAGTATAGCCGGCGGTAAAGCCTTTCAGCGACACGTCCAGATTGACCTTCTGGTCGGGAGCAAGGGCCGGCACGATGGTCAGAGTGGCTTTTGCACCCTTTTTCATCGCCTCAATTTCCTCAGCCAGAAAGCCCACGCGCGACACGCAGCCTGCGGTGGTGCAGAACGTGAAGGGGTAGGTTTTCGACTTGGCCGTATCGATCTGCAACTGCACGCCGTTCAGCAACATCGTCTCCAGCGGCACCACAACTGACGCTCCAGCAACTGCCGGGCCCTCGGTGCCGTCAGGCAAGTTGAACATGGTGATTTCCGCCACCGAATTGCCTTCTGAGTCTTTCAGTAACTGGTAAAGCTGGCAGGGGTCAATGCCGCTTTCGGTTTTGAAGCAGCGCTGTTCCCACAGTTCAAACTTCGCCAAGGTGTAGCTGCTGCCAATTCCATTCGGGTCGGCGGCCCCTTCGGTGGCCCCGAGGGACAGATCGGTTGCCGCGTCTGCAGCGGGGGCATCCGCCGCAGGGGCCGCTGCGGGGGCATCGGCTGCGGGTGCGGCGGGGGCGGGGGCTGCGGCGTCCTGCGCCATAAGGGGCAGGGGGGCTGCAAGCCCGATCATCAGGGCAAGAAGGGCAGTCATATTGGTTTTGGCCATTGCCATAACATCCTCTGGTCAGTTTGGCCGCGTCTTACCATGGACTCGGGGGGGCGTCAGGTAAGAAATGCAACACGGTTGCGGCTTCGGCAATAAAAGCCGTGTGACTGCTGTGTCCCGATCTCGCCGTGGTCAAATGCGAAAAGGGCCAGCTTGCGCCGACCCTAATCAATTGTTTTTATTCTCCCTGTCGGACTGGCCGACGTCATGCGAGGGACGCTACGGTGGAACGCGCCAAGCGTCAACTGGAAATCATTGTGCAAGATGATCACTTTTGTTGCCCGCCAAACCTGATCCAGCATCAAAAAAAGCCGCGCCTTTCAAAGGGCGCGGCCAGTCAACAGGGAGGAGATACCGCAAGGCCCGGCCACAGGTCGCACCTTGCAAGATCAAGACTGGCATAGGTCGGTTAACAATGTATGTTTGCCGCCGTATAATTGCTGTGCAATTGCGGTCAAAGCGTTGCGCACAGGGCGGGGAGCAGCACATGACCGGAACGGACAGCATCTTTGTGGGCGGCGGCGGTGACGGGTATGGCCTGCCGCAAAGCCTGCTTCTTCCCTATGGCAACCGTCACGGATTGATCGCGGGGGCCACGGGCACCGGCAAGACAGTGACGTTGCAAGTGCTGGCCGAAGGATTTTCGGCCGCAGGCGTGCCGGTGTTTCTGTCCGATGTGAAAGGCGATCTGGCGGGTTTGTGCATGGCTGGGTCTGCTGTGGGCAAGCTGCATGAACCTTTCATGAAACGCGCCGCGACCATCGGGCTTGATCTGGTCTACCGCGCCTTTCCGGTGGTGTTTTGGGATATGTTCGGGGTGCAGGGCCACCCTGTGCGCGCCACGGTCGCAGAGATGGGGCCGCTGCTGTTGTCGCGCCTGCTGGAACTGACCGACCCGCAGGAAGGCGTGCTGAATGTGGCCTTCCGTCTGGCGGATGAGGAACAGTTGCCGCTGTTGGACCTGAAGGATTTGCAGGCCCTGTTGGTGTTCATTGGCGAGAATGCCGATACGATTTCCACCCGGTACGGCCTTGTGGCCACAGCCTCCATTGGGGCCATTCAGCGCCGTCTGCTGGTGCTGGAAAATGAAGGCGGGGCGCAGTTGTTTGGCGAACCAGCGCTGGACTTGGCCGACCTGATGCTGTGCGATGCGACGGGGGCAGGGCGCATCAACATTCTGGCCGCTGACAAACTGATGAACAGCCCGCGTCTCTATGCGACGTTCCTGTTGTGGCTGCTGTCGGAACTGTTTGAAAGCCTGCCCGAGGTAGGCGACCCGGACAAACCCAAACTGGTGTTCTTTTTTGACGAGGCGCACCTGCTGTTCAACGATGCCCCGAAAGCATTGGTGGCCAAGGTCGAGCAGGTTGCGCGGCTGATCCGGTCCAAAGGGGTGGGGGTGTATTTCATCACCCAGAACCCGGCGGATGTGCCCGAAAACATTCTGGGCCAGCTTGGCAACCGGGTGCAGCACGCCTTGCGCGCCTTTACCGCCAAAGACCAGAAAGACCTGCGGATGGCGTCGGAAACTTACCGCGCCAACCCACGCTTTGCCACCGAGGACGCGATCCGCGATGTGGGCACCGGCGAGGCTGTGACGTCGTTTCTGGAACTGAAGGGCATACCGGGGGTTGTGGAGCGTACTTTGGTGCGCCCGCCATCCAGCCAGATCGGGCCGGTGACGGCGGACCAACGCGCGGCTGTGATGGCGGCGTCCCCGGTGGCAGGCAAATATGACCGCGTGGTAGACCGCGACAGCGCCTATGAACGCCTGCGCGCCCGGGCCGATACTTCTGCGCGCGAGGCCGAGGCTGCAGACGCAAAGGCCGCGCAGGAAAAGCAGGCCGAGGCCGACCAAAAGCAATCGGACCGCGAGTTTCAGCATGGCCGTCGCTACGACGGCGATGGTTACACAGCCCCAAAGAAACGCACCACCAGCACCAGCACCGGGCGGTCCGATTCGATTGGTGAGGCTTTTGCCAAGAGCTTTGCCCGCCAGCTTGGTACCAAATCGGGGCAGGCCATAGTGCGGGGCGTCTTGGGCAGCCTGTTTGGCAAGCGTTGAGGCAGATCGCGCAAGTTATCGCGCAAGTTTTAGCATTGCCATAGTCACGCCCAACAGGTGCCGCAAATCCGCGTTAAACCGGTCTTCAGCTTCTGCCATAGCGAGAGAATCCAATGCCACTATCCAATGCCGAGCAGTTTCTGCTCGAACTGATCAACCGTGCGCGCCTTGACCCTACGGCCGAGGCCACGCGCTACGGCATAGAGTTGAACGCCAGTTTGTCTCCGGGCACGTTGAACGGGCAGGCCAAGCAGGTGCTGGCTCCGAACGCGATGCTGGAAAAGGCCGCAACCGACCACGGGCTGTGGATGCTGGCAACCGACACCTTCAGCCATACCGGGGCTGGCGGATCGCAGCCCTGGGACCGGGCGCGGGCTGCGGGATATAGCTGGTCGAACGTCGGCGAGAACATCTCTTTTCGCGGCACCACTGCGCCCAGCTTTGATCTGGAGGCGTATATTCTGGCCCATCATCAGGGCCTGTTCCTAAGCTCTGGCCATCGCACCAACATCTTGGACACCGCGTTCAAAGAGATCGGATTGGCACAGGAGACCGGCGATTACACCACCAATGGCACGACCTATAACAGTTCTTTCACCACCGAATTGTTCGGCACATCGGGGTCGAAATCCTTTGTTACCGGGGCAGCCTATACGGACAGTGACGCCGACGCGTTCTATTCGATGGGCGAAGGGGTTGGCGGCGTCAGCATTGCCAGCGGGTTGGTCACCACCACCACGGCGGCGTCGGGCGGCTATGCGCTGGCGCTGACGGCGGGGGCGGCGGTTGCGGTGACGGGCAACGTGGCGGGCCGGGCCTTTTCGGTGACGGTGGATTTGAGCCATGGCAACGTGAAGCTGGATATTGTGGGGGGCAGCCAGTTCTTGACCTCGGGCAACCTGACGCTTGGCACCGGCGTCTCTGACGCGCGGTTGTTGGGGGTGGGCGGGCTGTGGATCAGGGGAAACGCGGCCGGCAACGTGCTTGATGGCAACTCTGGCGCAAATCTTTTGCTAGGGGCGGGCGGGGCCGACCTTATCCGCGGCGGGCTCGGCAATGACAAGATCGGTGGGGGCGACGCGGCAGACCGGCTTTATGGCAATGCCGGGCGCGACGTGCTGTCAGGCGGGAATGGTGACGACATCTTGTCTGGCGGCACCGGGGCAGACCGCCTTTCGGGCGAGGCGGGCAACGACACGCTTACAGGCGACGCAGGTGCCGACCAATTCGTATTCGTACGACCGGTGGGGGCAGATGTGGTGGCCGACTTCAGACAGGCCGATGGCGACAGGCTGCTGATCAACGATGCGCTTTGGTCGGCAGTTCTGACCACGCAACAGGTTGTGCAGCAGTTCGCACAAATGGATGCGGGCGATGTGGTGTTTGACTTTGGCGCAGGCGGCACCATCCGGCTGGATGGCATCACCAGCACGGCGGGGCTGTGGAACGCGATCGACCTTCTCTGACGTAATGAAAGGGGGACTTCGCGTCTAAGGGGTATTTGCCTTTGAGAAGTCGGCGTTCCCCCGCAAGGCACACGTTGGTGTGGGGTATCTGTGCACAGGGGATGCAAATTACAGATGAATTGCAGGCTTACAGCGGCCGCAATTTGATGCGGGTGATGCGGTTTTCGCGGCGGGCCACCACTTCAAACTGAAATGCGTGAAAGCGGAACACCTGACCTTCATTGGGGATGGTCTGGGATTCATGGATCACAAGGCCCGCAATCGTGTTGGCCTGATCGTCGGGCAATTGCCAGTCCATCGCGCGATTCAGGTCTCGGATGGTCATCTGGCCCTCAACGGTGCAGGACCCGTCAGCGGCAAGGGTCAGGCCTGCGCGTTTATCGACCACATCATGTTCGTCGGTGATCTCGCCCACGATTTCCTCAAGGATATCCTCCAGCGTAATCAGGCCTTCCAGAGTGCCGTATTCATCGACGACCAGCGCAAAATGGGTGCGGCGTGCCAGAAACTCGCGCATCTGTTCGTCAAGGGCCGTGGTGTCGGGGATGAAATAGGGTTTCATCGCGACCTTGACGATATCGAGGCTGCTGATCGCCGCAACGTAAGCCTCGTCGCCACGCACCAGACGGTCCACCTCGCGCAAAAGATCCTTTGCGTGAACCACACCAAGGATGTTGTCATCCGACCCGCGATAGACCGGCAGGCGGGTGTAGGGCGATGCCAGCACTTGAGTGATGATGGCGGCAGGGGTTTGATCGGCGTCGATCATTTCGATTTGCCGGCGGTGGCGCATGATCTCGTCCACCGTGCGGTCTGACAGGTCCAACGCGCCCAGCAGGCGGTCGCGGTCAGCCTTTTCCACCACGCCTTCGGAATGGCCAAGGGCGATGGCCCCCATGATATCGTCACGCACGGACGGTGCCTTGGTATCCACCCCGATCAGCAGGGCCAAACGGTTGCGGACCTCGGAGGAGCGGCGCAGGATCAACACCCCGGCCAGGATAGCCGCGATCAAAGCGGCACTCAGCCAGAGGGTGGGTGATAAAACGGCGGCGTCCAATTCAGGCATCCGGCTTGGTGGCAAGCGGGTGATGGTGCAGGACAAGTTCCTTTAGGTGGTCGTCAAGCACATGGGTATAAATCTCGGTCGTGGCCACATCGGCATGGCCCAACAAGGTCTGGATTACCCGCAAATCTGCCCCGCCCGCCAGCAGATGGGTGGCAAAGGCATGGCGCAGGGTATGGGGGGTGACAAGGGTGGGGTCGACCCCTGCCAGCACCGCCATGTCCTTGATCATCAGGTAGAAATGCTGGCGGGTCAGGTGGCCGCCCGAGCCGGGGCCGGGAAACAGGTACTTCGATGCGGGTTTGCCCTGCACGCGCAGCGCCTCATCGGCCGCGTCCCTATGCGCCAGCCATTCAGTCAGCGCGCCGCGCGCAGGGCATGACAGCGGCACCATGCGTTCGCGCCCACCCTTGCCACGGACAAGGATCATGCGCGGATCGCCCCGAACAGCAGCAATCGGCAGTTCCACCAGTTCTGATACACGCATGCCCGTGGCGTACAGCAGTTCCACAAGGGCGGTGTTGCGCAAACGGTCGGCCCCGGTGCGACCCTTCAGGCGCGCGGCCTCGATCAGGTGGTTGACCTGTTCCAGCGACAAGGTTTGCGGCAGGCGCAGCGATTTGCCGGGGCCAGAGATGCGCAGGGCCGGGTGATCGCTGCGCCAGCCTTCCTCAAACGCAAAGCGGTATAACTGGCGGATCGAAGACAGGCGGCGCGCCCGGGTCGCCTTTGACAGGCCCTGCGCGTCACAAAAGATCAGATACTGTTCCACCAAGGTGCGGTCGGCAGTGGCAAAATGGCCCGCTTGACGGTAAAGCCACCCCGCGAAATCCTTCAGATCGCGCCCGTAGGCCAATTGCGTGTTGCGCGCGGTGTCCAGTTCTGCGGACTGCGCTTCAAGGAAAGTGGAAATCCACTGGTCCATCTGGGCAGGCGCTGTCGTCATCCGCGACGTTCCAATATCATCAGTTCCAGTGCCGTGCGACGGGCCACGTCGTTGAGCCCTGCGGCGCGCAACAGCGACAGGCCTTGGGTCACGCCGCGCAAATCGCCCTGTGCCCCGCGCCCGATAGATTCTATGGCCAGCAGCAAAGCCTCGCCCATCCGATTGCCGTCGACCAGTTGCTGAGCCTCTTCCGACAGCACGGGGTCAAGGAACGCAGGCGCAATGGCACGGCCCAGGGTGTCGGGCGCAGGCACCCCGGTCAGGGTTCCCTTGGCGACCGCAATCAAGAACGCTTCGGTCAGATCGGCAGGGGTGCGGGCGGACGCGGCGGACTGGTAGGCGGGTGACAGCAAGCTGACACGAAATGCGATGGCCCCGGCAGCACCCGACAGCGGCATTGCCATCAGATCATCGGCGTAAAGGGTGGCGAAGGGCACCTCCAGTTCAGCCTCGCCCATCCGTCCCCACGCAGCGGGCAGAGTAGCCGCCACACGGGTGGCGTCACCTGCTTGAATGGCGGCGTCAAATTCGGCAAAGGCATCAACCCGGTCCCAAACACCGCCCGACGCTGCCGCCTGCCGTTCAGTGTAAAGACCAAGGAACACATTTGGCGCGATGGTTCCGGCGCGGGTCAGGCGCTCGGCGGCCTCGATCTGTGCTTTCCAGCCGGAATGGGGCCCCAGTTCGGCATGGGCAAAGGCGAGCGGCAGGCTGGTGGTGGGCAGGGGTTCGCCAATCGCCTCGTACATCTTCCAGAACAGCGGAGTGACGGGGGACGGGGCGGGGGGCACCGGCTCGCCCTCATAAAGATCAGGGTCAAGGAAACGCGACAGCAGCGCATCTTCAGTCTCCCCAATCAGGCCCAGCGATTGTGCGGTGCGCAGGGTCAGGGCGGCTGCGTTCCAGTCACCCGACCGGGCAAGGCAGAAGATGCGGGCGGGGAAGGTGGGGGCAAGATCGGGGTAAGTGATCATCGCCTCGCAGGCGCGGTCTTCCTGCCCTGTCAACAGCGCCACATCAAAGGCGCGGCGAAAGAGGTCAGGGTTGGTGGCCCCCGCGGCCTGTATCAAAGCGGCCGCCTGTTCCAGCGCGCCGAGAGCCAGCAGCTTGTCCACCCGCGCCAGCAGCAACAGGCCCTTGCCTTCGCTGTCGGCGGGGGCCTCGGCCTCGGCCAGCAGGATGGTCAGCATCAACTGGCGCAGGGCGGGCAGGTCATCGACCTGTTCAGTGGTCAGGCGGGTGGCAATCTCAAGTGTGCGTCCCGCGCCCCACAACTGGTGGGGCAAGCCCGACACGGCAGGAGCGATCAGCCCAGCTGCGTCGGGCGAGGGTCCGTCAAGGGCGGTTGTGGATACGGTCGCCGGCAACGCGCCGCCATTGGCCACGACGGGTTCATTGGTTTTGGCAGGTTTTACCGCAGCGGCAGGCGAGGCCACCGATTGCGACAACCAGTCTATGGCAGACAGCGGCTGTGAGGTTTCGGCCCAGGCCATGCCACCCGCGAGCGCCCCCCCCAAAACCAAAGCCAGCCGTCCGGCCCTGTCAGTCCACATTCAGATTTACCGGCTTGGTGACGTCCGTCTGCACTGGCGACAGGTCGCCCAGATAGGCATAGCCCGTTAGCCCGATCATGGCGATCAGGCCAAGTGCCAGAATAGCCTTGATAATTCGTCCCATATGCCCGCTGCCCTTCTGTGCCATCGCGTCTGCGGCTTCATGATGCTTGACCTGCACCTGCCGTCTTATCGGCCGAATATATATGGTATTCCGGCGGAGTTCACGCCATTCAGAAGATTATTCTTGTGGTCGGCAGGGGATTGCCACGGCAATCACCGCAAAGCACGATAGACAAAGGCAAAAGGGTGACGGGTCGATGCGGCGGCTGATCAAGACCGTGGTGATGGTGGGTATGATGGGGGCGGGGAAAACTGCCGTGGGCACCGCCGTGGCGCGGCAGTTGGGCGTGCCTTTCCTCGATTCGGACGAAGAAATCGTCCGTGCCGCCAGCCGGTCTATCGCCGAGATTTTTGAACGGGATGGTGAGCCGTTCTTTCGCGCCCGCGAGGCAGAGGTGCTGGGCCGGCTGTTGCGCGGGTCACCCTGCATCCTGTCCACCGGGGGGGGCGCGTTTTTGTCTTCCGCGAACCGGGCGCTGATTACCGAGACCGGGGTGTCGGTCTGGCTGCGGGTCGATCTGGATTTGCTGTGGAACCGGGTGCGGCACAAAACCTCGCGTCCGTTGTTGCGCACGTCCAACCCGCGCGAAACGCTTCGCCAGTTGTATGAGACCCGGGTTCCGACCTACCAGCTTGCGGATGTGACGGTGGATTCGGCGGCGCATTATTCGGTCGATGACATGGCCACACGGGTGGTGGCGGCGCTGGCCGACCTGCCTGATGTGATGCAAGAGGTATAGAATGGCGGCGATGGATCAGATCAATGTGGTGCCGGTTGATCTTGGCACGCGGTCCTATCAGGTGCGCATCGGCGCAGGTCTGATCGCGCGGGCGGGGGCAGAGATTGCCCCCCTGCTGCACCGTCCCCGCGTCGCCGTTATCACCGATGAAACCGTCGCTACCACCCATTTGATGGTGCTGTCGGACGCGCTTGAGGGCGCAGGCATCAGCATGACCGCCCTTGCCTTGCCGCCCGGCGAGTCGACCAAGGGCTGGCCGCAATTTGCCCGTGCCACCGAATGGCTGCTGGAACAGCGGATCGAACGGCGCGATGTGGTGGTGGCCTTTGGCGGCGGCGTGGTGGGCGATCTGGTGGGTTTTGCCTGTGCCGTCCTCCGCCGTGGGGTGCGGTTTGTGCAAATCCCGACGACACTGCTGGCGCAGGTGGACAGCTCGGTCGGTGGCAAGACCGGCATCAACACGGCACAGGGCAAGAACCTTGTCGGCGCGTTTCACCAGCCCAGTCTGGTGCTGGCCGACATAGACGTGCTGAACACCCTGACCCCCCGCGATTTCCGCGCAGGTTACGGTGAGGTAGTGAAATACGGCCTGCTCGGCGATGCCGCCTTCTTTGACTGGCTTGAACGCGCAGGTCCGACCCTTGCGACCGATGCCGCTGCCCGTCTGCGCGCCGTGACCCGGTCGGTCGAAATGAAGGCTGGCATCGTCGCCCGCGACGAGACCGAGGAAGGCGAGCGAGCCCTGCTGAACCTTGGCCACACGTTCTGTCACGCGCTGGAAAAGGCCACCGGCTACGGCGACCGCCTTTTGCACGGTGAAGGTGTCGCCATCGGCTGTGCTTTGGCGTTTGATCTGTCGTCACGTCTGGGCCTGTGTTCGCAAGAAGCCCCCAGCCGGGTCCGTGCACATCTGCGCGATATGGGCATGATGGTCGATATCGCGCAAATCCCCGGCGATCTGCCGGGGGCCGAGGCGCTGATGGATCTGATGGGGCAGGATAAAAAGGTGATCGATGGCCGCTTGCGCTTTATCCTCGCGCGCAGCATCGGCGATGCCTTTGTGGCCGAAGACGTGCCGGGCGATGCGGCGGCGCCTTTCGCGAGCTCCTCGAACGACGTGGTCACCATGTGTGCGAGGCGGAGAACGGGGACGAAGGACTGGCGTGCATCCTCGCGCAGAAGCCCGACGTCGCGATCGTCGACATCGGCCTGCCGGGCATCGACGGCTACGAGGTCGCGCGGC
>JANNNF010000494.1:0-8697 GCA_031398405.1 Rhodobacterales bacterium
GGATGTGACCAAGGAATCCGAAGGGCTGGACCGGAAGGCCGACCAGATGCTGAAAGACCTGTATAAGGGTCTGACCGCATGGCAAAAATGTCAGGTCGCCCGCCACCCGGACCGCCCGCATTGCAAAGATTATATCGAGGCGCTGTTCACTGAATACACCCCGCTTGCCGGGGATCGCAACTTTGCTGATGACCACGCGGTGATGGGGGGCCTTGCGCGGTTCAACGACCAGCCGGTGATGGTCATCGGGCATGAAAAGGGCACTGACACCAAATCCCGGATCGAGCGGAATTTCGGCATGGCGCGGCCCGAAGGCTATCGCAAAGCAATACGCTTGATGGATCTGGCCGACAGGTTTCGCCTGCCAGTGATCACGCTGGTGGATACCCCCGGTGCTTATCCCGGCAAGGGTGCCGAAGAACGCGGTCAGGCCGAGGCGATTGCGCGGTCTACCCAGAAATGTCTGGAAATCGGCGTGCCTTTGATCGCGGTTGTGATTGGTGAAGGCGGGTCGGGCGGGGCTGTGGCATTTGCTACAGCCAACCGGGTGGCGATGCTGGAACATTCTGTCTATTCGGTGATCAGCCCCGAAGGCTGTGCGTCTATCCTTTGGAAAGATGCTGATAAAATGCGCGAGGCCGCCGAGGCATTGCGCCTGACTGCACAGGATCTGCAAAAGCTTGGCGTGATTGACCGCATCGTCAAGGAACCCTTGGGCGGCGCACAGCGCGGGCAAAAGGAAACGATGGAGGCTGTCGGCAAGGCGATTGAGACCATGCTCAAGGAACTGTCCAGCAAATCACCCGCCGGGCTGATCAAGGATCGCCGTCAAAAATTTCTGGATATGGGTGCCAAAGGCTTGGCGGCCTGACATGAATCCTTGGTTGTTGGTCCTGCTGGCCGGGATGCTTGAAACGGGTTGGGCTTTGGGCCTGAAATATTCAGATGGGTTCTCCAAACCGTTGCCGAGTGCACTGACCCTGATCGGGGCTGTGGTATCTTTCTGGCTGCTGGCCTTGGCGATGAAGGATCTGCCCGTGGGTACCGCCTATGCTGTCTGGGTCGGCATCGGGGCAATCGGCACCGCGATTGCTGCGGTGTTCTTGTTTGGCGAGCCCGTCAATGCGCTGCGGATCGGGGGGGTGCTGCTGATCCTTGGCGGGATCATAGCGCTGAAACTGGCATGATCCGCGCGCTGTGCCTTGCCAGTCTGATGGCGGGGCCCGCAATGGCGCAGTCCACGCTGGAACGGCGGTTGGTGACATTTGCTGGCTTATGACGATCCCGCCCAACCCTAAATGGCGGCACGGGGCCAGACAGTGATGGTCGGGCCGGGGGTGGAGTTTGGACTGGAACCCAAAGGTCTGACGGGGGGGCTGGACGTGGTGCCGGCGACCGTGCAGATCGGACCAGGCCGGATTGAACTCAGCTAACCACACGGGTCTGGTTCCTTTTTTGAAACCAAGTTCAAAGGCTATTCTGAAGTTTGAAACCGACTGCGCGCTGTTTGAAGGGGCATCGGTAGACCGATCCAGCACAATGATCCTCGCGCCAGATGCGACCCAAAGCTACGGCGGGGAACTGTCATCAACGTCTCGGGCCTGAAGGACGGCCCAGAGGCCCGCTTGGTGGTTGATCTGGCGGTGTCGGACTGCCCTATGTCTTGACTTTGGGTTTCTTGGGCTTTGGCAGAGGCACATCTGCCGCTACCGCCCGCAAAGCTGCCGTCAACGCAGCCACATCATCCAGCAGCTCTGTCGCCACGAAATGCGGCTTGGCCCCCGGGTAGGGCGGCCCCATCGGGCAATCCGCCAGCAGCGCCAAAACCCCCGAAGTGGGTTTGATGAACAAATCATCATTGCAGATCAAGGCCACCACCCGCCCATCCAGATACAGGGCATATTCGCCAAACATCTTGCGTGCGCTGATGGGCAGCGGGGCCAGGGTGTCAAGGATATGCCCAACGGTCGCAGCCGAGGTTGCCATGCTCTAGTCCCCCTTGGATCCAGTCTCAGCCAGCAATGCGTCACTGGCGACCTCGATATCGGACTCAAGCTGTTTCATGAAGGCAGGTACCGGTTTGCCGGGCGCAATCGCAGGCAGAAATTCGACCACCGCCACGCCCGGATGCCGCAGGATGCCGCGTTTGGGCCAGAACACCCCAACATTGGTGGCGACCGGAACGCAGGGCTGGGCCAACTGCTCGTACAACAACCCGGTGCCCACCTTGTAGGGCACCTTCACGCCGGGGGCGACACGGGTGCCTTGCGGATAGATGATCAACTGCCCCGGATGCACCGTGCCTTTGGCCACATCGGCTTTCATCTGCGCAATCGCCGCCCCCCGCTTGCCCCGGTCAAGCGGAACGCAGCCAATGCGCAGGGCGTACTGGCCAAGAAAGGGGGTGTAGATCAATTCCCGCTTCATGATGAACTTTCCCCGCGGCACCGCATGAAAAATCATCATGATATCAAGAAAGCTTTGATGTTTCGCGGCCACCACCACTTCATCAGTCGGGGGAATGCCGCGCACCTCGCAGCGCAACCCACACAAATGGCGCAGGCTAAACATCACCCATTTGCAATAGCCGTGCATGGCCGCATAGGCCCCCCGGCGCGAAAACAGCGCCCAAGGCGCAAAGATCACGGCAAACACCGCCATCGCCAGATACATCTGCACGACGAAGATCAGCGAAAGAACCCAGCGGATGGCGGTCATGTCAGTTCCTTGAGTTTGGAAAGGGCGGCATACCGGGTCGCACCAAAAGCCACAATGGCAGCAAGCGGCGGCAGGATGAACGGCCAGAGCCACCCCGCACCCTGAAAGCCAAGCCCGGTCAGAAACCCGCCCGCCACATCGGCCGACGGCAGCAGCGTGACCCCGATCAGCCCTGCAAGCGCCCCGACTGCAGCCCCGGTCAGCGCCCGCAGCGTGAACCGGCGCACAAAGGCGCGGGCGATGTAGCTGTCCTTGGCACCGACCAGCCGCAGCACCTTGATCACCTGCGCATTGGCCGCCAAGGCCGCGTTGGCCGCCAGTGTGATCATCGCGCCCATGGCCGACAAGATCAGCACAATCGACACCAGCCCCAACAAACGCAGCCGCCCGGCCGCCTCGGCCAGCGGCCTGCGCCAGCGGGTGTGATCATCCAGAACGGCCCCCGGTGCCTCAGCCGCCAGCCTCTGCCGCAGGCCTTCGCCGTCATAGCCCGCGCCATCCTCGACCACTTCGATCAGCCGGGGAATGGGCAGCGCGTCAATCGGCAGGTCGGGGCCGAACCACGGCTCCAACAGTTTGCGCTGTTCTTCGTCTGTCAGCGCGCGAGACGATGCGATGCCAGGGGTGGTGGCCAGCAGGGCCAGCACGGCTTCGGTCTGTTGGTCTACCTGCCCCTCGGGGGCGGCAAGGCGGATGGTCGCAGTGCGGGCCAGCGCCTCAGACCAGCGATCCGCCAGCCTGCCTGACGCCAGAGACAGCGCGAGCGCGAACACTGCCAGAAACGTCATCGCCCCTGCGGTAAACGATGTCAGCCACGCGGTGTGACCCGACGGCGGCACAACCCGGCTGGAATGACCATCCGGGGACAGGAAATCGGACAAGGGTTTGGGCAATTTCACAGATCGGCCCCCGCAAGCTGAATACGCCGTTTGCTTATGCGCAGCACGCGGGCGGCAACTTGCGATTTGGCCTGCCGGATCAGGTTCAGATCATGGGTTGCCACCACAATGGTCTTTCCCATCTTGTTCAGTTCGACCAGCAGGGTCAGCAGGCGCAGCGACATTTCCCAATCGACGTTGCCTGTGGGTTCATCCGCCAGAATAACATCCGGCCCCATGATGACTGCGCGCGCTAGGGCCGCCCGCTGACGTTCGCCGCCCGACAAAGACGGCGGCAGGGCATCGGCCAGCTTGTCCAGCCCCACCCAAGCCAGCAAATCGGTCAGATCACGCGCTGACCCGGTCTTGCCTGAAACGGTCAGCGGCAGTTGTACGTTGGCGGCAAGGGGCAGGTGGTCCAGAAACTGGCAATCCTGATGCACGACGCCAATGCGGCGGCGGGTGCGGGCCACATCATCGCGGCTAAGGCTGCGTACATCGCGGTCAAAGACCGTGACACGGCCCGCTGTGGGCAGCAATTCGGCGTAGCCCAGTTTCAGCAAGGTGGTCTTGCCCGCCCCTGATGGCCCGGTCAGAAAATGAAAGGATCCGGGGGCAAGGCGTAGCGTCACCTCGGACAGCAATTCCCCGCCACCATAGTTGTAGGCCACATTTTCAAAGGCGATCAACCGGTCACTCCTCATTTGCGCGCCAGCATTGCCTATGGCGGCTGCGGTTTCAATCGCACAGGCGTTAAGGATTGCACAGAGTTTGGCGACAAACTCTTGGATACCTTGGGTATCGGCGCTACAACTGGCAAACAAAGCCGCGTTTGACGGCTGGGGATGGTATCTATGCGGCTGGTTTGCCCGAACTGTGATGCGCAATACGAAGTGGCTGACAACGCGATCCCCGATGCGGGGCGCGATGTTCAGTGTTCAAACTGTGGTCACGCGTGGTTTCAGATGCCCCCCTTGGCCGAGGCTGAGGCAGCAGAGGAAGCCAACCTGTTTGGTGACGATATCGTGGCGATGACGGCGGCCGCGGCCACGCCAGACCCCGTTCCGACGCCCAAGCCAATGATGGTGCCCGAGGTCTCGGCAGCAGTCTCAACTGAACCACCGGCTGCAGCCATTTACGATCAGGATGATGTACCGGACGACCCCGCCCCGCCCGGGTTCATGCCAGAATCCAAGCCTCGCGGTCTGGATGAAAGCCTGATGGCGGTGCTGCGCGAAGAAGCCGAACGTGAAGTGCAGGCCCGCCGTGCCGAGGAACCCCGCCCGCTGGAAACCCAGACAGAAATGGGGCTGGACGCAGCGGCGTCGCTGTCGCCCACGCAACGCCGCCTAGCGATGCTGAAGGGCCAGAACCCGGACGCACCCCCGCCTGCCCCGCCCAAGCCTGCGGCGCGGCGCGATTTACTGCCGGATGTTGAGGAAATCAACTCGACCCTGCGGTCGTCAACCCAGACCCGTGATGCCGACGATGAGGTTAGCGCCCTGCCCGACCTGACCCAACCGCGCAACGGGTTCAAGTCTGGGTTTGTGATGATGCTGGTGTTGACGGTTCTGCTGCTGGTTGCCTACGTGGCCGCCCCGCGGCTGGCCGAACAATTTCCGAAAGCGGCAGGCGCGCTGAATGGGTTTGTGGCGCAAGTCGATGCGATGCGCATCTGGCTGGATAACATGATGCAGCAAGCAACGGTCGCCTTGAAAGGGCGCGGGGCGTAACAGCGGGAAGGGCGCGGGGCCAACGTCCCGCCCGCCAGCAGTCCAAACCCAACATTCCGGGTTCAAACATTTCATTTGGTCAAGGGCACATCATTCCTTGCCGTCTTTGGCTTACACCATTTTCCAGATCGACGTTTCAGGGCACTGACGCGGTTGCAAGAACCACACACCAGTCGATCTGACGCCTGCCCGATCAGAACATATCCAGCAGACGGCGCAGGTAGTCCAATTCCTCGCCCGGGCGGGTTTGCTCGCCTGACCTGCGACGGATTTCATCCAGCAAAGCTTGCGCGCGGCGGCCCGGATCTTCTTGCAGCATGTTGCGGTCAGACCCGATGCGCGCGGAATTGCCCGGGTCGCGCCCCAACGGGTCGCGCTGGCCGTTCGGGTCTGGGGCTCCGGGCTGATCGCCCTGCTGCGCGGTACCCTGCTGGCGTTGTTCCTGCGCCAAGGCGTCGCCAAAGTTGCGCATTCCTTCGCGCAATGCCTCCATCGCGTCGGCCTGACGGTCCATCGCGCCGGGCAAATCACCGTCGCGCAGGGCTTGTTCGGCCTCCTCCATCGCGCGGCCTGCACGGTCAAGTTCTTGCCGCCCTGCCTCGCCCTCTTTGGACCCGTCACCCGGCAACTGCCCCGATTGCAAATCATTCAGACGCTCGCGCAGACTACGCTGGCGATCGGTCAGTGACCCCTGTTCCTGTCCTTCGCCTTGGCCATCGTGGCCCTCGCCCTGTTGTTCCTGCCCCGGGTTTTGACCTTCCCCGGGTTGGCCTTCCTGCTGACCTTGCTGCAAGTCCCGGAATGCATCGTCAGACAGGCCCTGCTGGTCGCGCAGGGTTTCCGACAGGCCCTGCATGGATTTACCTTGGCCCAGGCCCTGCCCGCCCTCGCCTTCCGTGACCTGCATATTCTCCATCAACTGACGCAGCTTCTCCATCAACTCCGCAGCTTCGGCAGTGCGGCCTTCCTTCATAAGCTGTTCCAGCTTGTCCAGCATCTGCTGCATCTGATCGGCCGAAAACTGCATGCCTTCGGTGTTTTGCTGCTGTTGCTGGTTCGGGTCGCGCTTGGATTGTTCGGCCAACTCGCGGGTGTATTCGTTCAGCGCCTGCTGCATTTCCTGCATCAGCTTTTCGATTTCCTCCGGCGAGGCCCCATTGCGAATGGCCTCATCCAGCTTGTCTTGCGACCGGCGCAGGCGTTCCAGCGCGTTGGCCAGATCTCCCTCCTCGACCAGCAAGGCCAGCGCCCACAGTTCCTTGGCCAAGGCGTCACGCTTTTCCGTGGTCAGGTCGGTGGCGTTCACGTCCAGGTCACGCAGCGCCACACGCAGACGCATCCCTACCGCTTCGTTGCGGATAAACCCCTCGGGTCTGTTGGTGATCGCTTTCAAAATCATCGTGGTCGTGGGCGCGTTGGCGCGGTTCCACAAGATATCACGGCGCAATTCAATGATCGCCGCAGCCAACGGGTCAAAGAACCGCTTGCCCGGCAGGGTCATCGCCAATGGGTCCGCTGTGCCCGTCTGCCCCGCCGCATCGTTGACGGCAAACGTCAGGATGACCGGCAGGTTGGCGAAGGCATGTTCCGACAGATCGTCGATCAGGGTTTCGGTGTAATCGGTGCGCTTGCCGGTCAGCGGCAATGGCAGGTCAAGGACCACAGGCTCCATCGGTTCGGGGTCGATGGTCAGGCCAAAGCGGCGGTCCACCTGTGACAGGTCAAGTGCTATGGTCACCTGCCCGCTGGTCACGCCGTAATCATCCGTCGCGGTGAAGCCTTGTTTAAAGCGCCCGTCCGACTCGCGCCCCACCTCACCCTTGACTGCAATGGTTGGCCCAGTGTCCGGCGTGGCGATGATCTGCCACGCACGCCCCCCCGGGCCATCAATGGACAGTTTCCCCGTTTGCAGCACGACAAAATCATGCAATCCCTTGGTACCATCGACCGGCACATCGGGAGCTTTCGCGGCAGCATCAACAATCCCGCTGACACTTTGCGTCACGGATAGCGCACCAACCTCGCCATACGTGCGCAACTGGATGCGACTGCCCGCAGGCAGGGTCAGCGTTTCCGCGGTGATATCATTCAGGTACAGCGACGGCTTGCCCGTATAGGCGGGCGGTTGCGCCCAACCCTCCCACGTTGGGCCTTGCATCGCTTCGGCCGCGCCGGGGGCCATGCCCGACAAAGACGCCACCCGCCACAAAGACCCGAACAGCAACGCCATCACCAAAGCCGTCAGCCCGAGATAGCGCAGCGCATAGGGATCGCGCGAGGAAAGCCGCAGGTCTGGGGCCACAGGTTTTGCCCCTGCCGCCCGCGCCGCCATGCGCGCCAGATGGGCCTGCCAAACGGCCATGGATGCCGGGTCTGTGGTGCCAATGGCTTGGGTGTCTTGCAGTGCCGCAATCGGGCGCCCCGGCAGCGTGGTATCCAGCCGGGTCAGCGCCTCGGCAGGCGTCGGTCGGTGAAACCGGCGCAAGCCAACGACAAACGCCAAAAGTGCAGCCAAGCCGACCACACCCAGCCCGCCCCAGACCATGGCCACAGGGCCATAGTCCTGCACCCCAAAGGCCAGCGCGGCCAAGGCCGTGATCAGCACTGTCCACAACGGCCAGAAGGCGCGAGCAAGGCGTTCCGCCCACAGCCCGATCAGGGTCAGCCGCATGGGCCAGACCAGCTGTTTCAACGCCGCGTGTGTGTCGTTTTGGGTCATGCCACCTGCCATCTGGCCGGACGGAGTGTCACAACCAAGAAGGGAGTGTATCGCGGTTCAGGATTTCGTCAAACGTCGGACGTGCCCTTATGACGGCGAATTGATCCCCGTTGACCAGAACTTCGGGGATCAGCGGGCGGGTGTTATATTCCGATGCCATCACCGCGCCATAAGCCCCCGCCGACCGGAAGACAACCAGATCGCCCTCGGCCACCGCCGCAATAGGACGGGCCTTGGCAAAGGTATCGCCGGTTTCACAGACGGGGCCGACCACGTCATAGGGCTGCGCGTCGGCGCCCGGCGCGGGTTCGCGGACTGTCAAAATATCATGGTGCGCGCCATACATTGACGGGCGGACCAGATCGTTCATCGCAGCATCGAGGATCAGAAAATCCCGATCCTCGCCGTTTTTCAGATAGATGACGGACGACACCAATATCCCGGCGTTACCGGAAATCAGCCTGCCCGGTTCAATCTCTATCTCACAGCCCAAGTGCCCCAAGGTGCGCTTGATCAGCGCGCCATATTCCAGCGGCAAAGGCGGGGCCTCGTTCGACCGGGTGTAGGGAATACCCAGACCGCCGCCGAGATCGAGCCTGCGGATATCATGCCCTTCGGCGCGCAGTTGCAGGGTCAGTTTGGCGACCTT
>JANNNF010000530.1:0-2623 GCA_031398405.1 Rhodobacterales bacterium
TGCAAACCCTCAGTAAGGGCTTTGACCGGGCGGCCTTTCCACAGTTCCGAACGGTCGATCAGAACCAACCCTCGTTGGCCAGGCGTCGTCGGTTTGTACGACTTGAGTGCCATGCTCTCGGTCTTCCGCTATGTCAGGGTCACCATTGTGCAACCCGAGGTTATAGGGCGCCGAAGCTCCCCGGTAATACGCAGGGTTTCCCCCCACGCTCCGCAAAAAATCCACGGCCCCGGAAAACCGGGGCCGCAAGATTCGCAGCCAATATCAGAGGCCGGTGGAAACGTCGATGGTGTTTCCGGCTTCCAGCATGACATAGGCTTTCTTCTTGTCCGAACGCTCGCCCGGACGGCCTTTGAACTTCTTGGCCTTGCCTTTGGTGATGGTGGTGTTGACCGCCTTCACCTTGACACCAAAGATTGCCTCGACGGCCTCTTTGATCTGCGGCTTGGTCGCATCCATGGCCACCTGAAACACCACCGCGCCAGCCTCGGAGGCCATGGTGGCCTTTTCAGTGATGATCGGCTTTTTGATCAAGTCGTAATGTTCTGGTTTAACGCTCATTTCAGGCACCTTTACCCAGACGGGCCTCCAAAGCTGCGACGCCCGCCTTTGTGATCACCAGAGTGTCACGCTTGAGGATGTCATAGACGTTTGCGCCCATCGTCGGGAGCACGTCGATCGTTCCGATGTTGCGGGCCGCCAACGCGAAATTCGCGTCAACGTCAGCGCCGTCGATGATCAACACACGCTTCCAGCCGCGCTCGGATGCCATTTTGGCAAGGTTGCCAGTCTTGGCGTCAGCCAGCGCGATGCTGTCAAGAATGACCAGCTCGCCTGCCTTGGCCTTGGCTGACAGTGCATGCCGCAGACCAAGCGCCCGGAACTTCTTGGGCAAGTCGTGAGCGTGGCTGCGCGGAGTCGGGCCCTTCACAACACCGCCGTGACGGAAGATCGGAGCCTTCTTGGACCCGTGGCGTGCGCCGCCGGTGCCTTTCTGCTTGTAGATCTTCTTGGTGGAATACGACACTTCGGCGCGGGTCAGCGTCGAATGGGTGCCAGCCTGCATGCGTGCGCGCTGCCACCGGACCACCCGGTGCAAGATGTCGGCGCGCGGGTCCAGCCCGAACAGCGCATCATCCAGATCAATGGAGCCAGCTGCGGCGCCATCCAGTTTGATCATGTCAAGTTTCATGCTTCACCCCCGTCTTTTTGCGGCAGTTCGGAAGCCACAGTCGCAGCCTCTTCGGCAACAAGCCGATCAGCAGCAAGTTCCGCTTCATGTGCGGCGGCCTCGGCAGCAGCCGCAGCGGCTGCAGCTTCGGCAGCGTCATGTGCGGCTTTCATCGCAGACCGCAAGGCAGCCGGACGGATGACCGTGTCGGGAACTGCCTTTTTGACGGCGTCCTTCACGGTAACCCAACCACCGGCCGAACCGGGGACCGCGCCTTTGATCATGATCAGACCACGGTCGGCATCGGTGCGCACCACTTGCAGGTTCTGCGTTGTGGTCCGCACGGCACCCATGTGGCCGGCCATTTTCTTGCCCTTGAACACTTTGCCCGGATCCTGGCACTGTCCAGTTGACCCGTGCGAGCGGTGGCTAACCGACACCCCGTGGCTGGCCCGCAGACCGCCAAAGTTGTGCCGCTTCATGGCACCCTGAAAGCCTTTACCCACGGACGTGCCCGCCACATCGACGAACTGACCGGCAAAGTAATGATCAGCAGTGATTTCTTCACCCACACCGATCAGGCAATCCGGAGTCACGCGAAACTCGGCGATCTTGCGCTTTGGCTCGACGTGAGCCTTGGCAAAATGGCCGCGCATGGCAGCAGTTGTCCGCTTGGCCTTGGCCAGACCCGCGCCGAGTTGAACGGCAGTGTAGCCATCCTTGTCGGCGGTGCGCTGTGCAACGACCTGCAGGTTGTCAAGTTGAAGAACGGTCACAGGAACCTGCGTGCCGTTTTCCAGGAACAGCCGGGTCATGCCCAGCTTCTTTGCGATTACGCCAGAGCGCATGATCTGATGCCCCCTTATACTTTGATTTCGACATCAACGCCCGCAGCCAGGTCGAGCTTCATCAGCGCGTCCACGGTCTGGGGGGTCGGATCGACGATATCAAGAAGACGCTTGTGCGTACGGATTTCCCACTGGTCGCGCGACTTCTTATCGATGTGCGGACCACGGAGAACCGTGAATTTCTCAATCTTGTTCGGCAGCGGAATTGGGCCGCGTACTTGGGCGCCCGTGCGTTTCGCCGTGTTTACGATTTCCTGCGTGCTGGCGTCCAGAACACGGTAATCGAAGGCTTTCAGCCGAATGCGGATGGTCTGACCTTGCATTTCTTCTTCCTTCGGAACGTAAGCTTGAGCAGGTATGCCCAGCCAATAGGTTCACATTTGTGGATGGTCTGCGGCGCGCCCCACAAGGCGCGCCGCGTGTCTCTATAAGGTGTCACACCCTTTGGAAAGGGCAGGACTGCCGATTACTCGATAATCTTCGACACGACGCCTGCGCCGACGGTGCGGCCGCCTTCGCGGATGGCAAAGCGCAGCTTTTCTTCCATCGCGATTGGCGCGATCAGGCTGACGTTGAACTTCAGGTTGTCGCCCGGCATCACCAT
>JANNNF010000023.1:0-1545 GCA_031398405.1 Rhodobacterales bacterium
GGCCACTTTTGCGCGGCTTGGCGGCATCCATCGCAACACGTTCATCAATTCACCCACCTTGCTGGACGATCAGATGCGCTTGAAATCGCACCCGCACATCCGCTTTGCCGGGCAGATCACCGGGGTAGAGGGGTATGTGGAATCCGCTGCCATGGGGTTGCTGGCGGGGCGGATGGCGGCTGCGGAACTTCTGGGGGGCTGCTTGCCCCCGCCGCCACCTGACACAGCCATGGGGGCCTTAATAACCCACATCACAGGCGGCGCCGAGGCAAAGACGTTTCAGCCAATGAACGTCAATTTCGGGCTGTTCCCGCCGATTGACGCCAAGGGGGGTCGCAAGGGCCGCAAGGACCGCTACAAGGCCTACACTGACCGGGCAAAAGAGGCATTCATGGCTTGGCTTGGCTAAGGATGGCCAAGGTTGTCACCCGGTTTGCGCCCTCGCCCACCGGGCCGCTGCATCTGGGGCACGCCTATGCGGCCATGGTGGCGCATGATCTGGCGCGGCAATCGGGAGGTCAGTTTCTGCTGCGGATCGAGGATATTGACCGCAGCCGTGCCAGACCCGAATGGGAACAGGCTATCTGTGATGATCTTAAATGGCTGGGCCTTGGCTGGGACGATCCGGTCATGCGGCAGTCGGACCGCTTGCCCGCCTATGCGGCCGCACTGGACCAGTTATGGCGCGATGATCTGCTTTACCCCTGCACCTGTTCGCGGCGCGACATAGCCGAGGCGATGTCCGCCCCGCAGGAGGGTGTCACCCTGGGGCCCGACGGGCCGTTTTATCCCGGAACCTGTGCGACAAAGGATTGGCCGGAGTTTGACCACCATGCCAAATCCCGCTTTCCCCGGCCTGAGGGATATTCCTTGCGGCTGTGCATGCGGCTGGCTGCGGACCGGACCACAGAGCCTCAGGTTGGTGATCCGGCCAAACCCGGCCATCGTCCGATAGGGTTTCTGGAAACCGGTCATGGCCCGGATGGGGAGCGGGCTTGGGTTGAGACACCCGACATCGCCTTGACAGAAGCCATCGGCGATGTGGTGTTGTCGCGTCGCGATATGGGCACATCCTACCATCTGGCGGTGGTGCTTGACGATGCGGCCCAAGGGATCACGCATGTCACCCGCGGCGCGGATTTGTTCGAGGCGACGCGCATTCATGTGGTGTTGCAGCGGTTGCTGGGGTTGCCCAGCCCGATTTATCACCACCACCGGCTGATCCGCGATGAACTGGGCAGGCGCCTTGCCAAGCGCGATGATGCGCGGGCTTTGGCGAAATATCGGGCCGAAGGGGCATCGCCGGCGGATATTCGGGCAATGGTCGGTCTGTAGGGCGGAATTGGCCCAGCCATGCGCGCAGAGTTACGCGCCCAACCCACGCAAGACCTTCGGCAATTCTTCGGGCAGGTCTTCGGCGATCAGCCCGGGGCCAAAGCTGCGGGCGCATTCGACATGTAGCCAGGCTGCGGTTTCTGCTGCCTGCATCGGGGCAAATCCTCTTGCCAACAGCCCGGTGATGAACCCCGCCAGCACATCGCCCGA
>JANNNF010000124.1:0-11324 GCA_031398405.1 Rhodobacterales bacterium
CGAAGCAACCACCCAGACAGTCTATGGCAACGTTTATGTTGTGGGTGGAAACGATGACGTGAACGTAGGTGTCGGCGTTACGATCACATCGCTGGGATCCAGCCCCAATCACGACACGGAATATGATGCGATCACCACCTATATGGGGCAGCACACCTTTACCGTTTCGGGCACGATCAACGGCTTTGACGAAGGCATCAACACAATTGGCTGCGAGACCGCGCAAACCGTAGAAATAACGGCGACGGGCAGGATAAACTCGGGCTTCAACAGTGGGGTTGTCGATGCTGACGGGGTGATCCTCGACGGGTTGAATTCGACGCTTGTGAACCGGGGCGTGATCGACGCGCAAGGGTCGGGTGCCATGCTGAGCACGAAAGAAACCGGCACCACTGTTGTTACCAATTACGGCACAATCTTGGCCGATAAATACGGCATCTGGGTGCAGTACAGCTATGGCACGGCCAGTTTTTTCAACTATGGCCGGGTCGAATCGGGTCTGGGCAGCTATCTGGGTGGCAGCAAAGTTGATCTTGTGACCAATGCAGGAACAATGGTCGGAGACATTCATTTTGGCCAGGGGAATGATGTCTATATCTCTACTGGCGGAAAAGTGATCGGCACGATCTATGGGGAATGGGGAGACGATCGGTTTGTCGCTGGTCGCGCTGCTGACCACATCGATGGCGGTGATGGCATCGACACGTTGGACTTTTCTGCGGCGATCAGAGCGGTCAAGGTCGATCTTTCCAATGCGGCCAATAATGCGGGCCTGACTGCTTTGCACGATACCTACGCCGGTATTGAAAATGTAGCGGGTTCTGCGCTGAATGACGTTCTTACCGGTGATGCGCAGGCCAATCTACTGCTTGGCAACGCAGGCCATGACGTGCTGGTTGGTGCCGACGGCAATGATACGTTGGTCGGTGGACTGGGCAGCGACACGGTAACAGGTGGCAACGGGTTTGATACATTTGTGTTCAACTCCATCAACGAGATTGGCGGTCAGATCAAAGATTACAGCCACAATGCTGATGTGATTGCACTGGAAGGGTCGGCTTTCGGGTACGGCGATTATCAGGGGGCGATTGATGCGGCGGATTTCTTGATCGGCAAGCGGTCGGCGGTGCATGATGCCACTGACCATTTTATCTTCCGGACGACGGACGCGACACTGTGGTATGATGCCGATGGCAATGGCGGCGTTGCATCGGTGATGGTGGCCAATCTGAACGACGATGCCACGCTGACGTTTGAGAACATCGTGATCATCTGACCAAAGGCTGCGAATCAGGTGCGCTTGCACAGACAGAGAGAGATTACTGTCCAACGATGCGTCGACAGAATTTCCTGCCCTTTGCAGGCATTTAACCGAAATACCCGCCCCCTTCCCAGAATGGAGGCCTTGCCCTACCCTGCGGTGACAATCACGGGAGGGTGATATGACCGACACCAGTTTAGGCTTTGATACGCTTGCCATTCATGCCGGCACCGCACCGGACCCCGCCACTGGCGCGCGGCAGGTACCGATTTACCAGACCACAGCCTATGTGTTCCGCGATGCGGATCATGCAGCCAAGCTGTTCAATTTGCAGGAAATAGGATATATCTACTCGCGGCTGACCAACCCGACGGTCTCGGCTCTAGCGGCGCGGGTTTGTGCGCTGGAAGGTGGGGCCGGGGCGATTGCCTGTTCAAGCGGCCATGCGGCACAGATCATGGCGCTGTTCCCCCTTATGGGCCCGGGGTGCAATATCGTCGCGTCCTCGCGGCTGTATGGCGGGACGATCACCCAGTTCAGTCAGACGATCAAGCGCTTTGGCTGGTCTGCGAAGTTTGTCGATACTGACGATCTGGCGGCGGTCGAGGCGGCGGTGGATGACAACACCCGAGCGATTTTCTGCGAAACCATCGCCAATCCGGGCGGCTACATTTCAGATCTGGATGCCCTTTCGGCCATCGCCAACCGATGTGGCGTACCGCTGATTGTCGACAACACCACGGCCTCGCCATACCTGTGCCGGCCAATCGAGCATGGCGCAACCATCGTGGTGCATTCGGCCACCAAATACCTGACCGGCAACGGCACTGTCACCGGCGGCATTGTGGTCGACAGCGGCACTTTCAATTGGTCGGCGTCCGATAAGTTCCCCTCGCTCAGCCAGCCCGAGCCTGCCTATCACGGCCTCGTCTTTCACCCAACCCTTGGCAACATGGCCTTCACCTTTCATTCCATCGCCATCGGATTGCGCGATCTTGGGATGACGATGAACCCACAAGGGGCGCATTACACGCTGATGGGGATCGAGACCCTGTCGCTGCGGATGCAGCGCCATGTCGAGAACGCACAGAAGGTGGCCGAATGGCTGGAGGCAGACCCGAGGGTGGAATTTGTGACCTACGCCGGGCTCAAATCCTCGCCCTACCATGACCGGATTGCCCGGATCGTGCCCAAGGGGGCCGGGGGACTGTTCACCTTTGCGCTGAAAGACGGCTATGACGCCTGCGTCAAGTTGATCGACAACCTCAAGCTGTTCAGCCATGTCGCCAATCTTGGTGATACCCGCAGCCTTGTGATTCATTCGGCGTCGACCACGCACCGGCAATTGTCGCTGGAACAGCAGATCAAGGCTGGGGCAGCGCCGAATGTGGTGCGCCTGTCGATCGGGATCGAGAATGTCGAAGATATCATCGCCGATCTGGATCAGGCGCTGACAGCGGCCACGACCTTAAACAGGCGCTGCCCCGGCATGAAGGCCGGGGCAGCGCCTTGACCCGGATAGGGATTATTCGGTGATCTCAAATGCCATGGTTACCATTGCCGTCACACCAACTTCACCCTGTGCCACCGGCACGGCGGCAGAATCAGCGAGTTGGCGGAACATCGGCTGTGGGGCTGCATAGCCGCCGCCTTCGGTGATCGACACCACGCGGCCAAGCTTGCCGCCCGATGCCTCGACCAACAGTGTTGCTTTCGCCACCGCATCGGCCACCGCCGCCTTGCGCGCGGCGTCCATCGTCGGCTTGGGGTCGACCAGCCCAAAGGTCAGCCCGTTCAGGGTATTGGCCCCGTCCGAAACAGCCGCATCCAGCACCACGCCAAGCGTATCAAGCGCCTTGATCCGCACATTCAACTGGTTGACCGCAACGTAGGAACTGATGGTGGGGGCAGCCCCGGAATCGTACCCGGTGAAGTTGGGGTTGACTGACAGGTTCGAGGTCTGCAGATCACTGTCCGCTACGCCTGCGGCCTTCAGGCGGGCCAGAACACCGTCCATCGCGGCGGTATTGGCAGCCAATGCTTCGGTCGCTGTCGGGCTTTGCGTGGTCACACCGACAGACAGCGTTGCCATGTCGGGGGCGGCCTGCACGACGCCTTCGCCATTGACGGTAATCATCGCAACTGCGGCCTTTGCGGCTGGTGCCTCTTGGGCATAAGCCGCCATTGGCAGCGGCAGGGTGGCCATGACAGGCACAAGGGCTGTGCAAAGGGCCAGAAAATAACGGGTGCGCATCGGATATCCTCCTTGGATGGGGCGACAAATCATACATAAGACGCACCCCACAACCCGATCCTTGGCCGTTTTCCTTCCCTTCGGCAAAAAGCTGCTGTAATGCTGCAAAAGCCGTCGGGTGCGCGTTCCCGACATCCCGGAACTTGTGTTAGACCCGTGGAATGAAACCGACATTCGCCCTGAACATCACTGACAAGGCCGTAGGCCTGTTGCACCGAACCTCAAAGGGCTGGACCCCGGTGGGGGAAGTGCCTTTTTCCGAACCCGATTTGGCAGAGGCGCTTGGATATCTGCGCAAGACCGCCCTCGGGCTGTCGCCACGCGGGATCAGCACCAAACTGGTGATCCCCAACTCGCAAATTCTGTACGCGCAGCTTGAGGCTCCGGGGCCGGACGAGGCCAGTCGTCTGGCGCAAATCCGCACTGGACTGGAAGGGCGCACGCCATATGACGTGGCCGATCTGGTGTTTGACTGGCACGCCACGGGGGCAACCGTGCAGGTGGCTGTAGTCGCGCGGGAAACCTTGACCGAAGCCGAGGCCTTTGCTAGCGAACACCGGCTGAATCCGATGTCTTTTGTCGCTATCCCTGAAGGCGATTTCGTGGGTGAGCCTTTCTTTGGCCCGACCGCCCATGCCCAAAGTCAGCTTGCCTCTGGCGAAGTGGTGGAACGCGACAAAAGCCCTATTGTGATCCGCACCCGGGACTTGCCGAAGGCAGAGGCTGATGTTCCTGTCATGCCACCGCCCGAAACTGCCGCTGCAGATTTCTCGGCCCCGGAAACCACACCTGAAGCGACCCCCACTGACGCTTTGGTCGCGACACCGGCCCCGGATGCGATCGAGGCGACCCCAGAAGCTGACCCGGAACCGAAGGTCATTGCCGACCAGATTTATACGGTGCCGGACGACCCAGAGCCGTTGATTGCGTTTCAAGATACCCGCCCGTTGCCAGAACCAAAACCGGTCGTGTCGTATTGGTCCGACAAAACGCCCGATCCGTTGCCAGAACCAGTGTATGCGCCACTGGCCGAACCCGCTGCACAACCCCCCGCTGCGCCATTCGCTGCACAAGCCCCCGCTGCGCCATTCGCAGCGCCAGTCCCGCTCGAAGCAGAGACGCTGCCGGACCTGACATTGCCGCCGCCTGCCGTGGTCGATCCCGACGAAGCCCCGTTTACACATGTCGTCGATGCCACCCCCTTCCCCGAGATTGACGATGCCCCGGCCATGCCGCCCGGTCTGGACAAAACAAAGCGCGACGAAAATCTTGACGATTTGCCCCCGGCCCCTTCGGCAGCGATCCGCATGGCATTTGCCAGCCGCCGCGACGCGGCAACTCTGCCAGCGGCATCACTCCCACCCATCGTGGCAACACCGGTGGCGGCGGGTCCATCAGGTTTGAACGGCAATGCAAATGGGGTAGGTGCCACCATAGCGGGGCGCTTGTCCGGCTTTGCAAAGCCTGCTGAATCCGCTCCGCAATCGGCCACCATGCGCGCCGCGCGCGGCAAACCGATTGAAGAATTGCCCCCGATGCCCCGCCCCGCACAGGCCGGGGCCAAACCTGCCGCGTCAGGCGGGGTCGCTGGCAGTGCCCGCAGCAGCATGTCCAAAGGCTTTGGTGCCTTTGTTGCGCCCCCGGGTGCTACGTCGAAAAAGAAAAAGCCCACCAGTGCTACTGCCGCCGTCATGATTGACCCGCGCCAGCCTGCGCAAACGCTGGCGGCAAACAAACCGCTGACCAAACCGGGCGGCACCTTTGGCGCGCGGCCAGTGCAGCGTGGCAAACCGAAGTACCTCGGCCTGATTCTGACAGGGATACTGCTGCTGTTTCTGGCATTGGTGGCGGCTTGGTCGTCGCTTTACCTTGCGTCTGGGGATACGGCAGTTGACACGACGACAGAGACTGCGGCGCTCGCCACCCCGTCAGCTGATGCGGGTGTGCCCGGCGTTGATCAAGAAATGCTGGCCGACCAACAAGACCCGGCTGATCTGGCCGTCGATGACGCGGCTGCCGAAGATCTGGCCGCAGACCCGGTTGCGCAAGCCGCAGTTGAAGAACCCGCACCCGAGGTTCCCGCAGACCCCGCCCCCCTGACGGCGGATGTGGCGACGGCCCCTTCTGCATCAGCGGACAGCCCGACCGCCGCCCCCTTGACCGAAGGCCAGGATGAAATTTTTCTGGCCGCGATGGACTCGCCGCCCCCCGCGCTTGACGCTTTGGCACTGCCTGCGCCAGAAACTGCTGGCGACGCCGCCCCAGATGCCCAGGCCCCGCCGCCGCCATTTGGCACGGTGTACCAGTTTGACGCCAACGGTCTGATCCAACCCACGCCGGAAGGCATCCTGACGCCTGAGGGCGTCATGCTTTTTGCGGGCAAACCCCCTGTCGTGCCGCCCCGCCGCAGCGCTGCAGTTGAAGCGGCCGCCGCCGCAGCGGTGCAGCCGATACTGCCCGCCCCCACCACCGCTCTGCCCACGGCTGGTGCCATCACAGGTGCAACGGTCGAGGCTGTGCCAGTGGGTGAGGCCGCCCCGGTGGCAGACCCCGCCTTGAAAGAGTTTCGCCCGAAGGCGCGTCCCCAAGGATTGACCCCTGCAGTGCAGAACGGGGCCATTACAGCAACAGATGGCGAAACCGCCGTCACCAGCCTGCGCCCCCGAACCCGCCCGCAAACAGTGCTGGCCGCCGGGACTGCAGCGCGTCAGGAAACCGAGGCCGCATCGCTGGCGGCTCAGGCAGAGGAAATTGCCAAGGCCCAAGCCGCAGCCCTGGCCGCCGCCGACCCCGCTGACCCCAGCCTGCTTGCCATTTCGCGCCGCCCGGCAGAACGCCCGCGTGATTTGTCCCGCGCGGTTGAAGCCGCTGTTGCCGCCGCAATCCGCGCGCCCGACCCCGAACCCGCTGCAGAACCAGAACCCGAGGTTCAGCTTGCCGCCGCGGCCCCAGCTCCGCGCGTGAGAGCCAAGGTCAAAGAACCCGAAGTTGCAAGCGAGCCTGAGGCCGATTCGGAACCCGAGATTGCGCCCGCCGCCAGATCGACCTCGCTTAAAGGCACCGTGGCCAAAAAGGCGACGTACGTGAAAGCGATCAACCTCTCAAAGATCAACCTGATCGGGGTCTATGGCAGCGATTCCAAACGCTATGCCTTGGTGCGCCAATCCAACGGGCGCTACAAAAAGGTGCGCGTCGGCGACAATGTAGATGGCGGCAAGGTCGCTGCGATCACGGCGTCAGAGGTGCGCTATCAAAAGGGTGGCCGCATAGTCACGCTGAAATTGCCGAAAAGCTGAAACGACCAGCGTTAAAAACGAAATTCTTTATCGTCCTGCCCGAGCCCGCAAATCTCAACGTATAAATTCTGCCTGACGCCCAGTAGAGGCGTTTCTGTTCTATCATTTTACTGAATGGGCAAACGACAGGCTTCTCCGAGATTAACGCTAATCTCGGCATAGACATTAGCCTGTCGGGGCGATTATTCTCGACGTATCAGGTGTGCTGATCATTGCCTCCCGTAGGCGGATGATCCCCCACATGCCCCCGCCTCGTCGCGCCATTGGCGTGGGATACAGACCATGCAGCCGCGGTCCTGCCGCGCAAAACGCTATAGAAAGCCCTACATGGAAGGTTTCCTGCTTCAAGCCAGCCTCTACCTTGCCGCCGCCGTTCTGGTGGTGCCAATTGCCATTCGTCTGGGGCTTGGGTCAGTGCTGGGCTATTTGGCGGCGGGCATTTTGCTGGGGCCGGTGTTCGGTCTTGCAGGGACGCAGGCGCAGGACTTGCAGCATGTTGCCGAATTTGGCGTTGTGATGATGCTGTTCCAGATCGGGCTGGAGCTGGAACCCCGCACCCTGTGGGACATGCGCCACCGGCTGATCGGGCTGGGCGGCGCGCAGGTCCTTGGCACCACGGCAGTGGTGACCGGCGGGCTGATCGTGCTGGGCCAGCCCTGGCAGGTGGCGGTGACCATCGGCATGCTGGTATCCCTGTCCTCAACCGCCATCGTGCTGCAAACCCTGAACGAGAAAAACCTGATGCGCAGCGCGGGGGGAAGAGCCACGTTTTCGGTGCTGTTGACGCAAGATATAGCCGTAGTGCCCATTCTTGCGTTGATACCACTCCTAGCCTTGCCATCTGGGGCCGGGCAGACCGTGGCCGAGCCTGCCGTGACCAACGCGGCCACCCTGTCGGACACCGCTGATGCCGCCACCAGTTCGGCGGCCCCGCTGATCAGCTTTGTGCAGTCGCTGCCGGCCTGGGCAGATGCGACCCTGACGCTGGCGATCGTGGCCAGCATCGTTCTGGTTGGGCATTTTCTGACCCGACCCGTGTTTCGCTTTGTCCACGCATCGCGCTTGCCGGAAATGTCCACTTTCATTTCGTTGTTGATGGTGCTGGGCATCGCGTTTTTGATGATGCTGGTGGGACTGTCGCCTGCGCTTGGCACCTTTGTTGCCGGGGTGGTGCTGGCAAACTCGGAATTTCGCCATCAGATCGAGGCCGATATCAAACCTTTCAAAGGGTTGCTTCTGGGCCTGTTTTTCATGACCGTCGGCATTGGTGTCAATTTTGCGGTGTTGGCAAGTGCGCCACTTACCATTCTGGGTCTGACGCTGGCGCTGATCGGAATAAAGCTGGCGGTGCTATACGCCGTTGCCCTTGGGTTTGGCATCAAGGGGCGTGACCGCTGGCTGTTCACCCTCGGGCTCGCGCAGGCGGGCGAGTTCGGGTTTCTGATCGTAAGCTTTGCTCGTGATGAAGGGGTGCTTGGGCTTGCCACCGGGCAGGTTGTGTTGCTGGTGATTTCGCTGTCGATGCTGCTGACGCCGCTGCTGTTCATCGTGTTTGACCGTCTGGCCAAACGGCTGCTGGCCCATGCGTCTGCCCCCGAGGCTGATGAGATCACCGAAAAAGGCCGGGTCATCATTGCGGGCATCGGGCGATTTGGGCAGGTGGTCAACCGTCTGGTGCGCACGTCGGGGGTGCCGACGGTGGTGCTGGATGCCGATATGGCCACCATCGAAACCATGCGCAGGTTTGGCGTTAAGGGGTTTTTTGGCGACCCGGGCCGCCCTGAATTGCTGGCCGCCGCGGGCCTGGCCGAAGCCGATGTGCTGGTGGTGGCAGTCGATGACCGCGACACCGCGGTGCGCATTGTCAAACACGCACGCAGTGAACGCCCCGACATTCACATCGTCGCCCGCGCGCGCGACCGGGTGCATGTGTATGAACTGTATCAGGCAGGTGCCAATGACATTGTGCGCGAAACGTTCGATAGCTCTATCCGGGCAGGGCGCTATGTGTTGGAAAACATGGGGTTCACCGAATACGAAGCCGCGACCCTGAGCCAGACCTACTACAAGGTTGACCGCGGCGCGATGCGCGATCTGGCCGAATTATGGGTGCCTGGGCAGCCAGTGCACCTGAACGACGCCTATATCAACCGCGCCAAACAACTGGACCGCGATCTGGAAACATCGTTGATCGAGCAGTTGGATGAAGCGCGGCCAAAAAATCAGGCGGCAGAATAGGCGCTGCTATAGCCGCACAACCCGCACTTCATGGCCCTTTGCCGTCAACGCGATTTCGCCCTTGCACAGACGGATGGCATCATCGCCAAACGCCTCAAACCGCCAGCCTGACAGGGCATCGACGTTGCGTTGACCCGCTGCGATCAGGTCAAGTTCGGCGCTTGACGCGATCAGTTTGGGGGCAACGCCAAGCTGCTCGGACTTGGCCTTCAGCAGCACGCGCAACAGGTCGGCCAAGGCCGGGTTGACCTGCATCTGGTCTTTCTCGGCCTCGACCTTTGGCAAGTCTTCGGCCTTTGTGTCCATGCCCGCCTTCACTGCCGCCAGAATCCCTTCGGCAATTTCGGATTTTCGCCCCTCGCGTTGCAGTAGGCGCGACCGGCCCAACTCTTCCAGACTGGCAGGCCGGGTCGAGGCCAGCTCCAGCAACGCATCATCCTTCATCACCCGGCTGCGCGGCACGTTGTTGCCTTGGCTGTAAACCTCGCGAAAGCGGGCAAGTTCCTTGACCACCGCCAGAAAGCGCCCCGATGTGGTGCGGGTCTTGATCCGAAGCCAGGCCTCCTCGGGGTGGGTGGTGTAGGTGGCCGGGTCCAGCAGAATTGCCAATTCTTCCTCAACCCACGGCTCGCGCTTGGATTTTGCCAATTGGGCGGCAAGGAATTCGTATATCACCCGCAGATGGGTGACATCGGCCAGCGCATAGTCCTTTTGCGCGGTAGATAACGGGCGGCGTGACCAGTCGGTAAAGCGGCTGGTTTTATCAAGATTTTCCTTGGCGATCTTTTTGACCAGCGTCTCATAGCCGACCTGTTCGCCAAAGCCGCAGACCATGGCAGCGATCTGAGTGTCAAACAGCGGTTTTGGAAACACATTCCCTTCGACAAAGAAAATCTCGATATCCTGCCGGGCGGCGTGGAACACCTTGACCGTCGCCTCGTGGCGAAACAGATCGTACAGGGGTTCCATCGACATTTCGGTCCCCTCAATGGGGTCCACAAGTACCGCGTCGCCGTCTTTGCCGGGTAGCGCCATCTGGATCAGGCACAGCTTGGACCAATAGGTGCGCTCGCGCAGAAACTCGGTGTCGATGGTCACATAGGCTTCGGCTTTGGCAGCCTCGCAGAAAGTGGCAAGGTCGGCAGTCGTGGTAATCGTGCGCATGGGCGTCTTTCGCAATGTATTACGGGGGCATCCCGCACAACTGCTATAGGGTGTGATTGCCCTGAAGGAAAGTCACGCGATAAAAACCGGGGTGCGGTCTGCGGACGCGTATCGCCGCAGGACAGCCGGATACAGGCGATGTTCCTGCGCCAGTACCCGCTGCGTCAGATCATGCGCTGTGTCACCGGGCAACACTGGCACGCGCGCTTGCCCAAGGATCGGGCCATCGTCCAGCGCCGACGTCACCTCATGCACCGTGCAGCCAGCCTCGGTATCGCCTGCGTCCAGTGCGCGTTGGTGGGTGTGCAGGCCGGGATATCTGGGAAAAAGCGACGGGTGGATGTTCAGCATCCGCCCGGCAAATTGATCTACAAAGGCTGGGGTCAGCACGCGCATGAACCCCGCAAGACAGACGATGTCCGGTGCAGCGGCAAGGATCGGGGCCAGCAAAGCGGCTTCAAACGCTGCACGATCACGTCCAAAGGCACGGTGATCGACTGCCGCCGTGGCGATGCCCATCTTGGCCGCATGGGCCAGCCCCGCCGCCGCCGGGTCGTTTGACGCCACCAGCACAGCCCGCGCCGGGTGGTCGCCCATCATATCGCGTACCAAAGCCAGCATGTTGGAGCCACCCCCCGAAATCAGGATGGCCACGCGTTTCACAGCAGGCGGCCTTGGTAGATCACGCCCTCACCCGGCACCACATGGCCCATCTGCACCACCGTCTCGCCCGCAGCCGCCAGTAATTCTGTCAAAGCCTCCGCCCTATCCGCCGCTACCACCAGCATCATCCCGATGCCGCAGTTGAAGGTTTTCAGCAGTTCCGGTTCCGCCATGTGCGCAGTTCCCGCCAGCCAGCGGAACACCGGCGGCAATTCCCATGCGCCCAGATCAATCTCGCAGGCCAGCCCATCGGGAAGCACACGGGGCGGGTTTTCGGTAATGCCGCCGCCTGTGATATGCGCCAGCGCATGTACGCCCCCGGCGCGCACCGCCGCCAGTGCCTGCTTTACATAAAGACGCGTGGGCGTGAGCAGCGCCTGCCCCAAGGTGCCGTCGGCAAAGGGGCAATCTGCATCCCAATCAAGGCCAGACATTTCCACCACTTTGC
>JANNNF010000052.1:0-13141 GCA_031398405.1 Rhodobacterales bacterium
ATGGCGGTGGCTTTGGCCCCGCGCGGCATCCGCGTGAATGCCGTAGCTTTTGGCTCGGTGATGAGCGCCAGTTTGCAAGGGGCGCTGCGCGACAACCCCGATTACCGCGACCAGATCACCGATGGCACGCCTTTGGGGCGGATTGCCGCGCCTGCAGAATTGGCTGAGACGGTGCAGTTTCTGGCATCGGATGCGGCGGGGTTTGTGACGGGGCAGGTGATCACCGTTGATGGCGGGCGCTGTCTGATGGACGGTGTGGTCGCCCCGGCGCATTGAGGGTTATTCCGGGTGGAGGGCTCTGCACTGGTCCACCACGCTGTCGGCGGCTTTGGCGAGTTGGCGGCGTTTGGCTTTCAGCCCGTCCAGCTTGGAGGCTTCGTCCGCCAGGTTGATGGCGCGGGGTTTGCTGACGGTTTCGGGCACTTCATCCCAGCACATTTCGGGCGCAGGGTTGGGGTTTTCCGCCGTAGGCCGGGGGCGGCAGCGCACCCATTCCGACGAATAGACCGTCACCTGCTCCAGCGCATAGCCGCGTTTCAGGTTGCCTTCGGTTTCCGTGATCAGCCGGTCCACCACCCGCAGATCGCGGGTATTGCGAGAGATGCATTGTTCCTGCGGGGTACCGCAGGCGACCAACAGCAGAAGGGCAGGCAGGACAAGACGTTTCATCGGCGATCCCCATATCAGGACCGCTAGCCTAGCCTGCGCCGTTCCCGAGGCCAATTCACTTATTCGAACCCCGGTGATAGGCATACCACACCCGCCCACAGGAGATGGCCTATGACTGACCCGTTTGATGCCCGCAAGGCCCGCGCCAGCGCTTGGTTTCGCATCTTGCGCGACCAGATTGTGACTGCGTTCAACGGGTTGGAGGCAACCTATGGAACAGGCCCGTTGGGGGCGTTCGAAGTGACACCCACCACGCGCGCCGATGGTGGTGGTGGCGAGATGAGCGTGATGCGGGCAGGCCGGGTGTTTGAAAAGGTCGGGGTGAATATATCCGAGGTACATGGCGTGCTTGGGGATCGGGCACAAAAGGCGATGGCTGCGCGCGGAGTGCCGGGCATGGACAGCGACCCGCGGTTCTGGGCCAGCGGCATTTCCCTGGTGGCGCACATGCAGAACCCGCATTGCCCCGCTGTGCATATGAACACCCGCATGTTCTGGACGCCGCATACCGCGTGGTTTGGCGGCGGGTCGGACCTGAATCCCTGCATCGAATACGAGGAAGATACCGCGCATTTTCACGCCACCATGCAGGGGGCCTGTGACGCGCATGGGGCCGATTATTACCCCCGGTTCAAGGCCTGGGCGGATGAGTATTTCTTTGTGCCGCACCGGGGCCGCGCGCGCGGAGTTGGCGGCATTTTCTATGACGACTTGAACACCGGCGATTGGGAGGCGGATTTTGCCTTCACTCAAGCCGTCGGAGCTGCGTTCCTGCCCGCCTTTGTGCCCTTGGTCGACCGCCATGTGGCGCAAGAATGGGGCGAGGCCGAGCGTGAGGTTCAGTTGCGCGCCCGGGGTTTATATGCCGAATACAATCTTGTCTACGACCGGGGCACCAAGTTTGGCCTTGAATCCGGCCATGATGCCAGTGCGGTGCTGATGAGCCTGCCGCCTGTGGCAAAGTGGTACTGACCGCCGCCCCCCGTCGATGATATTGCCAGAAACGCTGCCCGCGTTCTTCCTGACGGCCCTGCTGATGGAACTCACGCCGGGACCAAACATGGCGTGGCTTGCGCTGCTGGCCGCGACCGAGGGGCGCAGGCAAGGCATGGCCGCCGTGGCAGGGGTGGCCGTTGGCCTAGCGTTGACCGGGCTTTTGGCAGCGGCTGGGTTGGCGGCGGTTCTGGCGGCGCAACCTGCGGCATATCAGGTGCTTCGATGGGCGGGGGTCGGCTATTTGCTGTGGATTGCCTTGCAAACATGGCGCGGTGCTGACGCGCCCGAGCTGCGCGAGGCCGCCGGGGCAGGGGCTTGGCGGCAATTCCGGCGCGGGATGATCACCAACCTTCTGAACCCTAAGGCCGCCGTGATGTATGTGACTGTGTTGCCGGGGTTCTTGCCGCCAGATGCGGGGTTTGCCCAAGTGTCTGTGTTGTCTTTCGTGTTTGTCGCAGTGGCGACCGGGGTTCATGCGGCACTGGTTCTGGCGGCGGGGTCTGCCACCGGATGGCTTGCCGACGGCGCGCGGGTGCGTCACACCCGCCGCATCATGGCCGTCGCTTTGATGGCGGTGGCGCTGTGGCTTTTGCAAAGGACATGAGGAATGGCTGACATCGTGGTAAAGGCGCTTTACGCCAGCGTGGTTGAGGACGACGAGGATGGCATGGTGTTCGTGGGCTTTGCAGCCGGCGAAGCCGAGGACGAGGACTATGCCCTGTTTCGCCAACCGCTTGCAGGTGGGCCGGTATGGTTTGAGGTGAACGACGGGGCCTTCGGGGCCGAGGACGCGCTGGAGTCTGTCGTGCTGGGACTGCAGGGGATCGAGATCACCCTGGCACGCCCTGCGAGCTATGGCTGGGCCAAGTCGGTTCTGGTGCAGATCGGGCCGGAGTGTGAAGACGCGGCCGAGGCATTGGCCGCGTTGCAGGTGATGCTGGGGGAAGTCTGGCGCGGGTGATTTCGCCCGCGTCTTGCCGCAGCCGGGTTTGCGCCCTCAGTTCGTCATCAGATAATAGCTGTTCCGCGACGACCCGCCATTCTGCACCGTCACAAAGAAGTATCCGTTCCACGATGGCACGAAATCGCAATAGACCTTGTCTGACCAGCTGACGTCATAGCAGATGGTGTTGCCGTTTTCATCCGTCACCAGCACGTCAAGATTGGCATCGCCGTCGCCCAGTACGGCGATCTCGGCATAGCTGTCGCCGTAGAACGGCACCTCCCACACATCCGACTGGCCTGCGGGCAGGCGTGACAGCCATTCGACTGCGCCGCCAACCCGGCCCCGCGATCCTTCAGCCTCGGCATCCTCAATCAGCCCGGCCAGCACTTCATCCTCCCCGGCCAGCTCTTTGGCCTTGGCCATCATCGCGGCGGCAGTGACAGGCGCATCGGCGGTGCCTTCCTCATCACTTGCAGGCACCTCGCCCTTGGTGTCTTTCTTGATCGTGCCGCCTTTTTTGACCGCGACAGATCCGGCCAGCTTTGCCGCTGTCAGCACGGTCATCGCATCGCCATTGGCCACACCCACGGCGTATAGATCCTGTGCCATCGCCAGCGCCTTGGCCCCGCCGGGGGTGCCTGTTGCCTTGGTGTTCACGTTGGGGCCAGATTTGTCCTGCGCCCAAACCGGGGCCACAAATCCCACCGCCGCAACAGAGGCAAGCACGAGGGAAAGCGATTTCAGCGTCATGTCGAGACAATCCTGTTCAAGCCCCGCACCGGGGTATTTGGGATGCAATAGGACGGGACTTTCGCATTGGTGCTGCGGTTTGCATAGATGGGTTAGCATGACAACGGTTGTCACCTTGGCTGTCGTCGGGGCTGTCAAGCGAGGCCTTCCGGGTGCGGCCATTTGCGGTTAGGTGGGGGCTGCAATAGACAGGGGGGTGGGCAGGATGCAGGCGATTTTGGAACGGCTGATGGCGTTTGATACGGTCAGCGTCAAGCCCAACATCGCGCTGATGCACTATGTGCAGGGCGTGCTGGCAGATGCGGGCGTAGCGTCGACCCTGATCCCGGACGCGAACGGCGGCAAGGCCAACCTCTATGCCACCATCGGGCCTGCAGGCATGGGCGGCGTCATGCTGTCAGGCCATACCGATGTAGTCCCGGTGGACGGGCAGGCGTGGTCCGTGCCGCCCTTTGCGCTGACGGAACGCGACGGGCGGTTTTACGGGCGCGGTGCGGCCGATATGAAGGGTTTTGTCGCCTGCGCCGTTGCCGCCATGGTGGCAGGGGCCGGCCGCCCGCTGAAAGTGCCGCTGCATCTGGCACTGTCTTATGACGAGGAGGTCGGCTGCATGGGCGTGGGCTCGCTGATTGACATGCTGGCACAGGCCCCGGTGCGCCCGGCGATGTGTATTGTGGGTGAACCTACGGGGATGCAGGTTGCCACAGGCCACAAGGGCAAGATTGCCCTGCGCGCCACCTGTGTCGGGCGCGAAGGCCACTCGGCGCTGGCCCCTATGGCGCTGAACGCGCTGCATCTGGCGGCAGATTTTGTGAACGCGGTCAGGGCCTTGCAGGCCCGCGTGGCGACCTATGGCCTGCGGGATGGCGATTATGACGTGCCCTATTCCACGCTGCATGTCGGCAAGTTGAACGGCGGCGTGCAGGTCAATATCGTGCCCAATGTCGCCGTGGTCGATTTCGAAATCCGGTCTTTGGCAGGTGAGGATACCGACGCCCTGATTGCCGACCTGCATACTATGGTAGAATCCATCGTGGCCCCGCTGCGCCCCGATTTCCCCGAGGCCGCCATCCATATACACCGCTTGTGGGACTACCCCGGCCTTGGCACCCCGTCTGATGCAGGGGTGGTGAATTTCGTGAAATCCCTGACCGGGGCGAATGGCACCATCAAAGTGGCGTTTGGCACCGAGGGCGGCCTGTTTCACTCCCGGCTCGGCATCCCCACCGTGATCTGCGGCCCGGGGTCGATGGCCCAAGGCCACAAGCCAGATGAATATGTCAGCATCGAACAGATGGCCCGCTGTCAGGCCATGCTCGCCCAACTGCTGTTGCGGCTGGAGTCCGGCACTGCGAAATAGTTCATGCTCTGTTCAAAGAAGCCCTGCGGGGGGGGGGGCACCGGCGCCAGGAGGGCACCCCCCCGCCTAGCTGTTTCCAAACGTAGGATGGGCAATTTGCCCATCTTCGCCACCCAAACACTGCCCGCTATGCCCGAACCGGGTTCAGCGCCTTGTTATACGGCTTCCAATCCTGAATATCCGGATAATACCGCTTGCGCCATTCGCGCACCTTCGGGTTCATCACCCGTTTCCAAAGCGGCGGTACCATCGCGGCCATTGTCATCAGCGGATAGCCATAGGGCAGTTGCGGCGCATCGTCTGCCCCATAGGTCTGCAACAGTGGAAACCGGCGGTCGGGTTTGTAATGGTGGTCGGAATGGCGTTGTAGGTTGATCAACAGCCAGTTTGACGCGCGGTGGCTGGCGTTCCACGAATGGCGCGGCAGAACGTGTTCATATTTGCCTTCGCCAAGATGCCGCCGGGTCAGCCCGTAATGTTCGATGTAGTTGACCAATTCCAACTGCCAGACCGCGACCGCCGCCTGAAAGACGAACAGCCCCAGCCCCATCCAGCCGCCAAGCCCGACCGCCAGCCCCAGAAACCCCGCCTGCAACGCGGCGTAGCGCCAATAGGGATTGGTCCGGTGCCACCATGGCAGGCCCTTGCGCGCCAGCATCGCCACCTCGGCCTTCCAGGCCGACCGATGACACCCCACCAGCACCCTCGGCAAAAACCGGTGAAAGCCTTCGTTATAGCGCGCGGTAACCGGGTCGCGCGGGGTGCCGACATGCAAGTGGTGTACCCGCAGATGTTCCGACCGGAAATGCGAATACAGTACCGATGCCAACAGCAGATCGCCCAACCAGCGTTCCAGCTTTGATTTCTGGTGCATCAGCTCGTGACTGTAATTGATTCCGATGGTGCCCGACACCACGCCCATGCCAAAGAACAGCCCGATCTTTTCGGGCAGCCCCAGATTGTCCGTGCGCGGCACATACCACAGCATGAAACACAGCAGCAAAAACTGTACCGGAAACCAGATCAGTGTGATCAAGCGGTGGAGGAACAGATCATCCTCCGGCGTTTCGGGGTCGGCGTTGGCACTGTGCGGCCCGGTCAGCGCGTCCAGCACCGAAAACAGCCCCCATGAATACAAGGGCAGCAACAGAACGGTCCAGCCCCCCACCCCCATGCCGATAAAGGCCATGGGCACCATGCCAAGCGACAACCAGAACGGCAGGGCATTGGGAGTCGTGGTCATCGGTGGCATCCTATGGCAGTCAGCATGGCATTCCCTAACCCCTTAACGCGGCAAAATTGCGGAAACCGCAAGAGCATGCGCCTTGCGCATCACAGTCGGCAAATCGCCCGCGCGGAAATCGTCTGCCGGCACGAACTGCCCTCGCGTGGGGTTGGCTGCAGTCTCGGCCACCATCACCCGCAGGATCAGGTGAAAGTGGGTGAAGGTGTGGCGCACTTCACCCACCTCGACCCAATCGGCGGCCAGCGGGGCATCCCCCCCGCCACCATCCCAGTCGTCGCCGCAAAACCCCAGCATCCCCCCCAGCAACCCCCGGTCAGGCCTTGTTTCCACCAGCCAATCCCCCCGCCTGCGCGCCACCCAGATCACACCCTGCCGCACGGGCTTGGCCGCTTTCGCAAGCTTGCGCGGCAAATCTGCCTGCACCCCCAAAGCCCGCGCCTGACAAGGCACGATCCACGGGCAAATCCCGCAGGCTGGGTTTCGGGGTGTGCAGATCGTGGCGCCAAGGTCCATCACGGCTTGGGCATAATCGCCGGGACGACACGTTGGGGTAAGCGTGGCCGCCAGCCGCGTCAATTGCATCTTGGCAGCGGGCAGCGGTGTCTGCACCGCAAACATCCGCGCCATCACCCGTTCCACATTGCCGTCTACCACCACCGCAGACTCGTCATACGCGATGGAGGCTATGGCGGCGGCGGTATAAGGCCCGATGCCGGGCAGAGTCAGCAGGCCCGCATAGCTGCCCGGAAACGCGCCACCCAGCCCAGCCACCGCGCGCGCGCAGGCCAGCAGATTGCGCGCACGGGCGTAATAGCCAAGCCCTGCCCATTCGGCCATCACATCCGCGTCCGCCGCCCTCGCCAGATCACCCACCGTCGGCCAGCGGGCGACGAAGCGCAGGAAATAGGCCCGCACCGCCGCCACGGTGGTTTGCTGCAACATCACCTCCGACAGCCAGACGCGGTAGGGGTCGGGCCGCACACCCGCCTTTTTGTCAGCGGGCATCACCCGCCACGGCATCACCCGGGCATGAACGTCATACCAACGCAGCAAACCGCCCGCCAAGTCTGCCGATGTCTCAACCCCAACGTCACGCAATCTTTATGCCTTTCGTGCAGATGCCCTACTGGCACCCTGCGCCCTGTGCGGTAAGATAGGGTGGAACACGTTACAGGACCAGATGCCGCGCAAACCCAGCCATACCCCAAACACCCGCCGGATGCGCGGGTTCGAGGCTGCCGCCGGTTTGGTGCGCGACCCCATCCGCGCGGTAGGTGAGGCTCGCGGCTTTGCCGTTGCGCGCCTTTTGACCCACTGGGCCGAGGTGGTGGGCGACCAGACCGCCGCGATCACACGGCCTGTAAAGATGGGTTACGGGCGTGATGGTATGGGGGCGACACTGACCTTGCTGGTATCATCCGTTCACGCGCCCATGGTGCAGATGGACCTGCCGCGCCTGAAGGAACGTGTTAACGCAGTGTACGGCTACAACGCCATCTCGCGCATCAGCCTGACCCAGACAGCCCCCACCGGCTTTGCCGAAGGGCAGGCAAGCTTTGCCGCCGCCCCCATATCGACGCCCACCCCGGACCCTGCGATTGTCGCACAGGCCGCAGCCACCGCCGAAGGGGTAACCGACCCAGGGCTGAAAGCCGCGCTTGCGGCACTGGCTCAGAATATCTTAACGCGCCGCAAGGCAGCAGAAGGCACCAAAGAATGATCCATACTGTTAAAACTGCCCTCCTCGCCGCCGCCCTGTCGCTGACAGGCTTTGTCGCAACCGCGCAGGAAACCACCACCGCCCCTGTCGCCGCCCCGGTTGAAGTCACTGACATGTCAGTCGGCGATCCGGCCGCCAAGGTGCAAATCATTGAATACGCCAGCTTCACATGCCCGCATTGCGCAACCTTTCACGAAACGGCGTTCAAGCCGCTGAAGGCCGAATATATCGATACTGGCAAGGTGCACTTCACCCTGCGCGAGGTGTATTTTGACCGTTACGGGCTGTGGGCCGCGATGATGGCCCGCTGCGGGGGCGAGATGAAGTATTTCGGCGTGGCAGACATTCTGTTTTCCACCCAGAAAGAATGGGCTGCTTCGGATGATGCGAACACCGTAGTGGCCAACCTCAAGAAAATAGCGCTGACCGCTGGCATGGATGGTGCTTCGGTCGATGCCTGCATGAAAGACGGTGCCAACGCCCAAGCCCTAGTTGCGCGGTTTGAATCCAACATGGCCGCCGACAAGGTGGAAGGTACGCCCACGTTCTTCGTCAACGGCGTCAAGCAAAGCAACTTGTCCTACGCCGATCTGAAAGCGCTGATCGACACAGAACTGGCCAAGTAAATGACTCCCCTGCACGGCATCCGGGTTATAGAGCTTGCGCGTATTCTGGCAGGGCCCTGGGCAGGCCAGACCCTCGCCGATCTGGGGGCAGATGTCATAAAGGTGGAGGCTCCCGAGGGCGACGATACCCGCCGCTGGGGCCCCCCCTTCATCGACCACGATGGTGAACGTTCTGCCGCCTATTACCACGCCACCAATCGCGGCAAGCGCAGCATCACCTGCGATTTTCGCACGGCTGAGGGGCAGGCGCAGGTGCGTGCCCTTGTGGCTGACGCCGATGTGGTGATTGAGAATTTCAAGGTCGGCGGGCTTGCGAAATACGGGCTGGACTACGCCAGCCTTTCGGCCCTCAACCCCCGGCTGGTCTATTGTTCGATCACCGGCTTCGGGCAGACCGGCCCCTATGCCCACCGTGCAGGCTATGATTTCATCATCCAAGGCATGGCGGGCGTGATGAGCGTCACGGGCGACCCTGCGGGCCAGCCGCAAAAAGTGGGGGTGGCCGTAGCCGATATCACCACCGGGGTCTATGCCGCGACGGCCATACTGGCTGCGATCATTCAGCGCCAGACCACCGGGCAGGGTCAGCACATCGACATGGCGCTGATGGATGTTGCCACGTCCCTGATGGCGAACCAGTCGATGAACTTTCTGGCCAGCGGTGTGGCCCCGACCAAAATGGGCAATGCCCACCCCAACCTCGCGCCCTATGCCGTGTTCGATTGCGCCGATGGTTGGATCATCCTTGCCACTGGCAATGACGGCCAATACCGCCGCCTCTGCGCCATTCTTGGCCTGCCCGAGATGGCCGAAGCGCCGGACTATCTGACCAACGCTGACCGCATCGCCAACCGCATCCCCCTGACCGACCGCATCACAGCGGCGACCCGCACATGGACCAAAGACGACCTGCTTGCAGCATGTGAGGCTCAGGGCGTCCCGGCAGGCCCGATCAACGACTTGGCCGAGGTGTTCGCCGACCCGCAGGTGGTGGCCAGAAGCCTGCAAATCACGCCGGGGGGCGTTCCGGGGGTGCGGTCCCCGATGACGTTCTCGGGGGCAGAACTGTCACTGGATCGCCCCTCGCCCCGGCTGGGGCAACATCAGGGGGACATTGCCCCCCACTTGTGAAATCCCCCGTTTCACGCCATGGTCGTTGAAATATTTCAAGGGGGCTTTGATGACATTCGACGACATATCCGGCGGCAACGCGATCTTGATCGCAATCGCGGTCTTCCTGATATTTTGCGTCTTCCTTGGCGTCCGCATCGTGCCACAAAGCGAAAAACATGTGGTTGAACGTTTTGGCCGCTTTCGGGCAGTGCTGGGGCCGGGCGTCAACTTTATCGTGCCGTTTCTGGACCGAGTAGCGCATAAGATCAGCATCCTCGAACGTCAGCTGCCCACCGCGCAGCAAGACGCCATCACCACCGACAACGTGCTGGTCAAGGTGGAAACTTCCGTGTTTTACCGCATCACTGAACCCGAAAAGACCGTCTATCGCATCCGCGACGTGGATGCCGCGATTGCAACCACGGTTGCGGGTATCGTGCGCAGCGAAATCGGCAAGATGGAACTTGATCAGGTGCAATCCAACCGCACCGCGCTGACGGGCCAGATCCGTGAACAGGTGCGCGCCATGGTCGATGACTGGGGGATTGAAGTCACCCGTGCCGAACTGCTGGACGTAAATCTGGATGAGGCCACCCGTGCCGCCATGCTGCAACAGCTTAACGCGGAACGCGCCCGGCGTGCGCAGGTGACCGAGGCTGAGGGCAACAAACGCGCGGTGGAACTGAACGCCGACGCCCAGCTTTATGCGGCTGAACAAGAATCCAAGGCCCGCCGTGTGTTGGCCGATGCCGAAGCATATGCAACAGGCGTCATCGCTGTTGCGATCAAGGAAAACGGGATAGAGGCCGCGCAGTATCAGGTTGCCCTGAAACAGGTAGAGGCGTTGATTGCGGTGGGGCAGGGGGCTGGCAAGCAGACAATTATCGTGCCTGCCCAAGCCCTCGACGCCTTTGGTGATGCGTTCAAAATGCTGAAAGGCCGCGTCTGATGTGGGCGGTGTGGTGGGTCTGGATCGTCGCAGGCTTTGCGCTTGGCGTGCTAGAGGTGTTGGCCCCCGGCTTTATCTTCCTTGGCTTTGCCATCGGCGCGGTGATCACCGGGGTGCTGGTCGGCATCGGTATTCTGGGCAGCAATGTCGCCCTGCTGATCTGCATCTTTGCACTGGTGTCGGCCCTTGCATGGTTCGTCTTGCGCCGCGCAGTGGGCGTGCGTCCCGGGCAGGTGAAAATCTGGGATCGCGACATCAACGATTGATCAGGGGGCGGGGTCTTCGATCCCAAACCATTTCAGCAAAAATGGCACCTCACCTTTGATCAGCCACGCCAAGGCAAAGGCCCAGACCGCAACGGTTTCCAGCACGAACACAAAATGGGTCGTGTCCATTGCGTCTTGTGTCGACTCTGACGCGCGAACATAAATCATCCCGAACACGCCAAGCGCGACAACCGCCACAAGGATCGTGACGCCACAGGCCAGGAACACTCGGTTCTTGCGCTGCTTGATCGCCTGTTCGGCGGCGGTCTTTGGGTCCGTTCCGGTGCGGCGAAAATTCACCATGCACATCACGGCCAGAGCCAGAAAAAACACACCCGCCGTGCCATAATGCACCATTGGTGCAGCCCCCGCCCATACTCCGTCAAGCGCACAGGCGAGCAGACTGCACGCCCGGTCCAGCGGCTCTGTCTTGTCCTTTGTGGGAACAAGGGCCACCAGCACCGCCGCCCCCCCCCGCAACTCGGGCCATCAGACGGTCACTGGGAAACGCACCATCCGGATCGCGGTAGCCAACATACGACCACAAGAAAACGCCAAGCGCACTCAGGATACCCACGAACAAATCCCCGGCCCGGCCATGGTAAAACTCGCTGATCGAGGCATACCAGACCTCGGGCGTCAGCACAGCGACCGCCAGCAACAATACCGGCAGCGCAAACCCCAAAGCCCCAAGCGCGCGGCGCACCAGATGGAACGACAGCACCAGATCATTCTGCGCCTCTTGCCGGGTTCCAGACGCGACCGGTAGGAACGGGGCGGACTTTGAGACGGTTGAAATTGGGGGCACTGGCATGTCGGGGCCTCTGCACGATCAAGGATCAATATCCTATCATGCCCGTGGTCGGCAGACCGGGCAATCGGACGTTTTCCTACCACCCGGTCAAAATTTTTATTGCGCTTTACCCGCATGCCCTTACCGTCACCCCATGACCGGAAAACCGGCACCCCGCCCCTTTCGCGGGCCACACAAACGGGAGACTCCGATGCAAACCCTGAAACTAATGGCCACCACCGCCCTGTGTCTGACCACTGCCCTGACCCCGGCACTTGCGCAAGTGACCGCACTTGGCACCCCTGAAGGTCAGGTCAATATTGTGGCTTGGCCGGGATATATTGAACGCGGCGAAACCGACAAGACCTTTGACTGGGTGACGAAGTTTGAGGAAACCTCGGGCTGCAAGGTCAACGTCAAGACCGCCAACACCAGCGACGAAATGGTCGCCCTCATGAACGAGGGGGGGTTTGATCTGGTCACGGCGTCGGGCGATGCGTCGCTGCGGCTGGTGGCTGGCGGGCGGGTGCAGCCGATCAACACCGACCTGATCCCGTCATGGTCCACCGTTGATGACCGCCTCAAGGATGCCTCGTGGCACACCGTGGACGGCGTGCATTTCGGCGTACCCTACATGTGGGGGCCGAATGTGCTGATGTATAACACCGAAGTTTTCAAGGAACCGCCAACCTCGTGGAACGTGGTGTTTGAAGAAATGACCTTGCCCGATGGCAAGTCCAACAAGGGCCGGGTCGAGGCTTATGATGGCCCGATCCATGTGGCGGATGCCGCACAATATCTGATGGCGACCAAGCCCGAGCTTGGCATCACCTCGCCCTACCAGCTGAACGAAGACCAGTACAAGGCAGCGTTGGATCTGCTGCGCGTTCAGCGCACACTGGTTTCGCGCTACTGGCATGACGCCTTCATCCAGATGGATGATTTCAAGAATGAAGGCGTGGTGGCTTCGGGAAGCTGGCCCTTTCAGGTCAACCTGCTGAAGGGCGAAGGCCTGCCTATCGCCAGCACAATCCCCAAGGAGGGGGCCACCGGCTGGGCCGATACGTCCATGCTGCATGTGGGTGCGGCCAACCCGACCTGCGCCTACATGTGGCTGGAACACTCGCTGTCATCCAACCTGCAATCCGACCTTGCGGTATGGTTTGGCGCGAACCCGTCCGTGCCCGCCGCCTGCACCGACAAACGCGGGATGCTGGACGCCGCAGGCTGCACCGCCAACGGCATGGATGATTTCGACAAGATCAAGTTCTGGACCACCCCGGTTTCGTCCTGCCCGCAGGGTGAGTGCGTGCCCTACTACCGGTGGGTCAGCGACTACATCGGCGTGATCGGCGGGCGCTGACCAAGGGGGGGGCATCCCGGCCCACCCAGCCCCTCCCCACAAGGGGGAGGGGAGGCACCCTTAGTGACCGGGGTTGACGAGCCGGCGTCCTTGGCAAGATCGAAGCGCCGGGGCCCAATGCTCTTGCCCACGCGTGCCCCCTGTCAGAACCTGTCGCCTCCGCTCCTCCTTGCGTGGGGAGGGGGTGGGAGCCGCACAAACAACCAGAATCCAGTGACCCCGCCCCAATCGCCCCCAGCCACCAAACCCGTCGCCTCCCCCTCGTAGGGAGGGGCTGGGGTGGGGGCCGAACAAAAGACGGACTTCCCCATGACCTCCGCCCCCATGACGCCCGCCCCCATGAC
>JANNNF010000121.1:0-4268 GCA_031398405.1 Rhodobacterales bacterium
GCTACTGATCGACAACTACGACAGCTTTACCTACAATCTTGTGCATTATCTGGGGGAACTCGGGGCAGAAGTTGTGGTGAAACGCAACGATGCGCTGGATGTGCAGGCCGTCATGGCGCTGCGCCCGTCCAGCATCGTGCTGTCACCCGGCCCCTGCGATCCGGCCTCGGCCGGGATTTGCCTGCCGCTGACCCTGGCCTGTGCCGAGGCGCGCCTTCCCCTGCTGGGCGTCTGCCTTGGTCATCAGACCATCGGGCAGGCTTTTGGTGGCAATGTCGTGCGCTGCCACGAGATTGTTCATGGCAAGATGGGCGCGATGCACCATGCAGGCCAAGGCATGTTCGCAGGCCTGCCCAGTCCGTTTCAAGCGACCCGCTATCATTCGCTGATCGTGGACCGCGCCACCCTTCCCGACTGTCTGGAGGTGACGGCCTGGCTCGATGATGGCACCATCATGGGCCTGCGCCACAAGACATTGCCGATTGAAGGCGTGCAATTCCACCCGGAGTCCATCGCTTCCGAACACGGCCACCAATTGCTGCGCAATTTTCTGACCATGGCCGAATCCAGGGTTACCGCATGAGCGATATCCTCCGCCCCCTGATCGGCGTTGCCGCCAGCCGCCCACTGACGAGGGCCGAGGCTGAAGCCGCCTTTGGTGCCCTGTTTGACGGTCAGGGCACTCCTGCCCAAATGGGCGGCTTCCTGATGGCGCTGCGTACACGCGGTGAGACGGTCGATGAATATGCCGCCGCCGCGACCGTGATGCGCGCCAAATGCAACCCGGTCCGCGCACCGCAGGGCGCGATGGATATCGTGGGCACTGGCGGCGACGGCAAAGGCACGCTGAACATTTCCACCGCCACTGCCTTTGTGGTTGCGGGAACGGGTGTGGTGGTCGCCAAGCATGGCAACCGCAACCTCAGTTCCAAATCGGGTGCGGCCGACGCGCTGACAGAAATGGGCCTGAACGTGATGGTCGGGGCCGATGTGGTGGAACGCTGTCTCAACGATACCGGGATCGGGTTCATGATGGCCCCGATGCACCACCCGGCCATTCGCCATGTGATGCCGGTACGCGCTGAACTTGGCACAAGAACGATCTTCAACATATTGGGGCCATTGACAAATCCTGCAGGGGTCAAGCGCCAGTTGACGGGGGCGTTTTCCGCAGCTCTGATCCGCCCGATGGCCGAAACCCTGCTGGCGCTTGGGTCGGAAAAGGCCTGGCTGGTGCATGGCGACGACGGCACAGATGAATTGTCCATCGCCCTGCCCACCAAGGTCGCCGCTTTGGCGGATGGCGTGATTACCGAATTTGAAGTCCACCCCGAGGATGCAGGCCTTGCCCCTCACCCGTTCGAGGCGATTCTGGGCGGCACGCCCGCCGAAAATGCCAATGCCTTCCGCGCCCTGCTCGACTCGGCACCGGGGGCCTACCGCGACGCCGTGCTGCTGAACGCTGCCGCCGCCCTGATGGTGGCTGACCGGGTGACTTCGCTGCCCGAGGGGGTTGAAATGGCCCGCCACAGCATAGACAGCGGTGCCGCCAAAGCCAAAGTTGACGCCCTGCGCCGCCTGACATCGCTACCATAAAGGCCCTACATGAGCACGATTCTGGACAGCATCAAGGCCTACAAACTGCAAGAGATTGCTGACCGAAAGGCAGCCAGCCCGCTTGCCGAAATCGAGGATGCCGCACGGTCTGCGGCCCCGGTGCGCGGCTTTGCCCGGGCGCTGACCGATGCGGCGTCAACCGGCTATGGCCTGATTGCAGAGATCAAAAAGGCCAGTCCTTCGAAAGGCCTGATCCGCGCTGACTTTGAACCGCCGGCGCTTGCAATGGCCTATGAGGCCGGTGGGGCCACTTGCCTGTCCGTCTTGACCGACGGCCCCAGCTTTCAGGGCGCGGATGAGTTCTTGCTACAGGCCCATGCCGCGACCAAGCTGCCTTGCCTGCGCAAGGATTTTCTCTACGACCCGTGGCAGGTCGCAGAATCGCGCGCGCTGAATGCCGACTGCATCCTGATCATCATGGCCTCGTTATCGGATGCGCAGGCGGCAGAGCTGGAAGACGCGGCCTTTGTCTGGGGCATGGATGTACTGATCGAGGTGCATGACCGGGATGAGCTGGAACGCGCAGCACGCCTGAAATCGCCCCTGATCGGCATCAACAACCGCAACCTGCACAGCTTTGAAGTGACGCTGGACACCACCCGCGATCTGGCCCGCAGGGTGCCGGAAAATCGCCTGATCGTATCTGAAAGCGGGCTGTTCTTGCCCGAAGATCTGGCCGACATGGCCCGCTATGGCGCGCGCTGTTTCCTGATCGGTGAAAGCTTGATGCGGCAAACCGACGTCGCCGCCGCCACCCGGACCTTGCTGTCGCGACCTTTAACAGCGCAGGGCGGGGTATGACCAAAGCTTCATCTGGCGACCTCACGCATTTTGACGCGCAGGGGCAGGCCCATATGGTCGATGTGTCGGCCAAGCCGGTGACTGACCGTCTGGCTGTGGCAGTTGGGGCAGTGCGGATGAGTTTGGAAACCTTGGCCCTGATCACGGATGGGCAGGCGAAAAAGGGTGATGTGCTGGGCGTCGCCCGGCTGGCAGGCATCATGGCCGCCAAGAAAACCGCCGACTTGATCCCGCTGTGTCACCCTTTGCCGATCACCAAGGTGGCGCTGGAATTGGTCCCCGATGCCGCGCTGCCGGGCATACGGGTGCAAGCAACGGTCAAGACCGGCGGGCAGACAGGGGTTGAGATGGAGGCGCTGACGGCGGTATCGGTGGCCTGTCTGACCATCTATGATATGGTGAAGGCGGTTGAAAAGTCGATGGTGATCGACGGTATCCAGTTGATCTTGAAAGATGGTGGAAAATCAGGGCGCTATGAGGCAAACCTGTGATTTCGGTTGAAGAGGCCCTGGCCCGTTGTCTGGCCCTTGTTCAGCCTCTCTCACAGGAATTGGTACCCCTGACGCAGGCTGCTGGCCGCTGGATGAGCACCCCCGTTACTGCCCGGCGTGACCAGCCTCCCTTTGCCGCTTCGGCGATGGATGGCTACGCTGTCGTGGGCGACCCTGCGGCTGGTGCGACGTTTCAGGTGGTGGGAGAGGCAGGTGCCGGCCATTCCTTCATGGGTGTCGTGGGGGCGAGCCAAGCCGTGCGCATTTTTACCGGTGCGCCAGTGCCTGATGGTGCAACACGCGTGATCATTCAGGAAGATGTAAGCCGCGACGGCAATACCATCACCGTCAAACCTGGCGCGGATTCTGGCACCCACATCCGCCCTTTGGGACAAGATTTCCGGGCAGGCACTGCCCTTGGTCCGCGCCTTTTGCGCCCCAACGACCTTGCTTTGCTGGCCGCGATGAACGTGGCCCAAGTGCCCGTCACCCGCCGCCCGGTGGTGGCGATTATCGCCACTGGCGATGAATTGGTGATGCCCGGGACAGACCCCGGCCCAGACCAGATCATCGCGTCAAATTCCTTTGCCCTGAAGGCAATGGTCGAGGCTGCAGGGGCACAGGCCCGCCTTTTGCCAATTGCCCGCGACCGCGAGGCCGAACTGACCGCAGTTCTGCACCTCGCCGAGGGGGCCGACCTGATCATCACCATCGGCGGTGCGTCGGTCGGCGACCACGATTTGGTGGGCCGGGTGACGGCCGCCATGGGCATGCAGGCAGCGTTTTGGCAAATTGCCCTGCGCCCCGGCAAACCTCTGATGGCGGGCCGTCTGCGCGGGGCAGCGTTCTTGGGGCTGCCCGGCAATCCGGTATCGGCCATCGTGTGCGGACACCTGTTTGCGCTGCCGATGATCCGCGCGATGCTGGGCACACCAGACGTGGCCCCTGTGACCCGCCGCGCGGTGTTGGGGGCAGATATTGCTGCCAACGGACAGCGCACCCACTACATGCGGGCAAGGTTGAGGTGGGGTGACGGCTTGCCCGTGATCACCCCGTTTGACCGGCAGGACTCGGCCCTGCTGACCATTCTGACCGAGGCCAATGCCCTGCTCATCCGCCCGGTCAGTGACGGCGCGCGCCTTGCTGGCGATGTGGTGGATTACCTGCCGTTCTAAACTGATTCGCAAAACGCTTGACACAAACCGGGAACACGGGCAGAACATTGCATCAACACAGAGTGGTTGGGAACGCGCAATGCTGACACGCAAACAGTTGGAACTTCTGGATTTCATCAAGGGCCGCATGGATGTGGACGGCGTGCCGCCCTCGTTCGACGAAATGAAGGAAGCTCTTGATCTG
>JANNNF010000144.1:0-6330 GCA_031398405.1 Rhodobacterales bacterium
GAAGTTTGACTGCTGTGGAACCGGAGGGCCAGCCCCCCGGACCCCCCGGGATACCTCGTGACAGAAAATGCAAAATTTTAGTTAAGTCTTAGGCGAATGGGTCAGATCGAGAGCCTGATCCCCACCCCCGGCGCGCCTTGGGTACCGCGTTCGCGGTAGGGGGTGGTGTTGTAATGGCTGCGGTAGCATTTGGAGAAATGCGAGGGTGAGGCAAAACCGCAGGCAAGCGCCACGTTGATCACCGACATATCTGTCTGCATCAGCAGGTTACGGGCCTTTTGCAGGCGCAGTTCCATGTAGTATCGTTTGGGGCTGCGGTTCAGATAACGGCGGAACAGGCGTTCAAGCTGGCGGGTGGACATCCCGACTTCCTCGGCCAGATCGGCAGGCGACATCGGGTCTTCGATGTTGCCTTCCATCATCTGGATGACTTGGCTCAACTTTGGGTGTCGCACCCCGATGCGGGTGGGGATCGACAGGCGCTGTGTGTCTTGATCAGTGCGGATGGTGGAATAGATCAGTTGATCGGCCACTGTATTGGCAAGATCCTCGCCGTGGTCGGCAGCGATGACCTTGAGCATCAGATCGAGTGAGGCAGTGCCGCCTGCGGTGGACCAGCGATTGCCGTCCATCACGAAGATGGATTTCGTCAGTTTGACATCCTCAAATTCCTCAAGGAAGCCGTCCTGATTTTCCCAATGGATCGTGGCGCGTTTCCCGTCCAGCAGGCCGGCCTTGGCCACCGCATAGGCCCCGGTACACAGCCCGCCAATGGTGGCCCCGCGCCGGGCCTCGCGCCGCAACCAGCCCACTACTGAACGCGTGGCCGACCGCTGCACATCAATGCCGCCGCAGACAAGGATGGTATCCTCGCGCTGGATATCCTCGAGCCCCATGTCCAGCTTGAACGAGGCCCCGTTGGAACAGACCGCCGCCTCGCCGGTTTCGCCCGCCAAAGCCCAGGTATAAAGCACCTCACCGGCGACACGGTTGGCGATGCGCAAAGGCTCAATCGCCGAGGCGAAGGAGAGCATGGTAAAGCGGTCCAGCAGCAAAAAGACGAAGCGGCGGCTGTCGTCTTCTTTGTCGATATGGGTGGCTTTGCGTGGAGGCGTGGGCATGAGAGCGACCTGTATGTGTCGTTTGCAGGCCAACGAACCCGAAAATCCCCCCCGCCGCAAGGGTCAACCGTGCCTATGCGCGGCATTTCGACACGAGTGTCAAGATTTCCAATCGCAAGATATGTTTCACCCCAAGTCGGGATGCGTGTCAGACGATCATCGCGGCGTAGGGCCTTTCGCCCTTTGCATTGTCGCAGCCTTTCCGTATACCGCTGCGCGATACCGCTTACCGGAGAGATCCCATGACCAAGGGCTGGACCAAATCAGACTGGCGCGCGAAACCGCGGGTTCAGATGCCTGATTACCCTGATACCGCCGCATTGAACGCCGTGGAGGCGCAGCTTGCCAAGTATCCGCCGCTGGTTTTTGCGGGTGAGGCGCGGCGGCTGAAGAAGCAACTGGCGCTCGCGTCAGAGGGAAAGGCGTTCCTTCTGCAAGGCGGCGACTGTGCGGAATCCTTCGCAGAATTTTCTGCCGACAACATCCGTGACACCTTTCGCGTCATGCTGCAAATGGCGGTCGTTCTGACCTACGGTGCCAAGGTTCCGGTGATCAAGGTGGGTCGGATGGCAGGGCAGTTTGCCAAGCCGCGCTCGGCCCCCACAGAAATCATTGGCGGCGTCGAATATGCCAGCTATCGCGGTGATATCATCAACGGCTTTGACGCGACGCCGGAATCGCGCAGGCCCGACCCTGCGCGGATGCTGCAAGCCTATACCCAGGCCGCAGCCAGCCTGAACCTGTTGCGCGCGTTTTCAACGGGTGGTTTCGCCGATATCCACCGGGTTCATTCTTGGACGCTTGGCTTTGCGGAACATGACAAGGCCGAACGCTACCGCGAACTCTCGAACCGCATTTCCGACGCGTTGGATTTCATGTCCGCGGCAGGCGTTGATGCAAATACGGCGCATCAACTGGCGACGGTGGATTTCTACACCAGCCACGAAGCCCTGTTGTTAGAATATGAAGAGGCCTTCACTCGGGTGGACAGCATTACCGGGCAGAATATTGCAGGGTCGGGTCACATGATCTGGATCGGCGACCGCACCCGCCAGCCCGACGGGGCGCATGTGGAGTTCTGCCGGGGCGTGATCAACCCGATCGGCCTGAAATGCGGGCCTACCACCACGGCGGACGATCTGAAGGTGCTGATGGCCAAACTGAACCCGGAAAACGAGGCCGGGCGTTTGACCCTGATTGCTCGTTTTGGCGCGGGCAAGGTTGGGGAAAATCTGCCCCGCCTGATCAAGGCGGTGCGGGAAGAAGGGGCGAAGGTCGTCTGGTCATGCGACCCGATGCACGGAAACACCATCAAGGCGGCGTCCGGCTATAAAACCCGTCCCTTTGAATCGGTGCTGCGCGAAGTCCGCGAATTCTTTCAGATCCATAAGGCCGAGGGCACCATCCCGGGCGGTGTGCATTTTGAAATGACCGGGCAAGACGTAACCGAGTGTACCGGGGGCTTGCGGGCGGTGACGGATGAAAATCTGGCTGACCGTTATCACACCGCCTGCGATCCGCGTCTGAATGCCAGCCAGTCGCTGGAACTGGCGTTTCTGGTGGCGGAAGAACTGTCCTCTCAGCGCGATTCGGCGCGGCGGGTGGCGATGTAATTTGCGGAAAGGATGGGCAAATTGCCCATCCTACGGCACCAATCGCAGGTGAGGTTTGGGCCGGAATAGCTCGGGCTGCTCGGCCAGTTCCAGTACCGCCGGCGAAGTTTGGACGTGTTCCACAGCAGCTTTTATCGTAAACCGACGCGGGCTGCGGCCAATATCTCCCTCAAGTGCCAGACAACCAAGGCATAGGTCTGGCACCCCGCGCGTGCTGATCAAAGGCAAAAGCAGCATCCGTCCCGCTAAAGCCGGACGGCCAAGTCCATGTTCGGCGTCAACAGCAAGTTCGGCAAACGTGGGTTGGGCGAACACCCGTTCCAGCGTGCCTGCGAACTGCGGTCGGGCGTGCGGGGCAAACAGCAGGGACAGGGGCAGGCCGCGCACCTCGGTTCCGCACAGGTCGTTGATTTTCATGCCTGCGATCCGAAACCGCGCAAGGCCCGGGCCGATACGTTCAGCCATGAACACAACGTCCAGCGCCCCTGCCAAGCCCCGCGGATCGATCGCCTCACGCAGCGGCAACTGGTCACCCCGGCGCAGACCTTCCCAATATGCGCGAACTTGCGCCAGTTCTGCAAAGCGCGTTCTATTCTGTGGCGTTGCACGCGCTGCGCGCCGTCCGGTCCAGATTGAAAACACCATATTACCCTGCCTGTGCCTGCCCAAGGGGCGCTGGTTGCTGACATGGCGAGGCTCTGATAAGCACCGCAGATTGCCTGCAAGGCTGCCCGAATGGGCGCGCAACTCAGGGTTAATCCTGCCACAACACATGTTACTAAGACCTTAACATACACCCGGATCGGTCAGATTCGGTTGAAAATCTAGACAAATGGTAAATACCGAAAGGCCACCCCGCATGACCATTTCAATGACCGGGTTTGCCGCCGCGCGTGGGGCAGGGGTGGGGTATTCCTGGGCTTGGGATATACGGTCCGTCAACGGCAAGGGGCTGGATTTGCGGCTGCGGGTGCCTGACTGGATCGACGGGTTGGAGCTGGCGGTTCGGGCTGAACTGGGACGGGCGATGGCGCGGGGCAATGTCAGCCTGACGCTGAAGGTCACGCGGGACGGAGCGGACGGCGAGTCTGCTTTGCGGGTGAACGCGGCGGTTCTGGGGGCGGTTCTGGCGGCGCTGAAGGCGGTCGAGGATGCCGCGATGGCACAGGGCGTGACGCTGGCGCAAGCCACGGCGGCAGATGTGCTGGCAACACGCGGCGTGATGGATTTTTCCAGCGTTGACGACGATACCACGCCGTTACGTGCCGCATTGATGGCTGACCTGCCCGCACTGCTGGCCGATTTCGCTGCAATGCGCGCAGGCGAAGGGCTGGCGCTGCATGGGGTGATTGGCAGCCAGTTGGACCACATTGCCCGCCTCACTCGCGCCGCGGGTGTTGAGGCCGCCGCCCGCCGCGACGCCGCTGGCCCCGCGCTGCGCGAGGCTTTGGCGCGGGTGATTGCAAACGCGGATGGGGTCGATGCCACTCGCCTTGCGCAAGAACTGGCGCTTTTGGCGGTGAAGGCCGATGTGCAGGAAGAGCTGGACCGCCTGTCGGCCCATGTCGATGCCGCGCGCCTGTTGCTGGCTGACGCTGGGCCGGTAGGGCGCAAGCTCGATTTCCTGATGCAGGAATTCATGCGCGAGGCAAACACTTTGTGTTCCAAGGCGCAATCTCTGGCGCTGACGCGGGTTGGGCTTGACCTGAAAACCGTGATAGATCAGATGCGCGAACAAGTGCAAAATGTGGAATGACGATGGTAACGGCCTCCCGGCGCGGGCTACTTCTGATCTTGTCGTCGCCGTCCGGCGCTGGCAAATCCACCCTGTCGCGGATGTTGATGGCATGGGACCCGAGCCTGCGATTTTCGGTGTCCGCCACGACCCGCGCGCCAAGGCCCGCCGAGGTGGAGGGGCGGGAATACTTTTTCCTCGGCAAGGAGAAATTCACCGATATGGTGGAAGCCGACGAAATGCTTGAACATGCCGAGGTGTTCGGAAATTTCTACGGCTCGCCCGCCACCCCGGTGCGCGAGGCGCTCGATGCCGGGCGTGACATGATCTTTGACATCGACTGGCAGGGCGGTCAGCAGATCAAGAACTCCAACCTTGGCAATGATGTGGTGTCTGTCTTCATTTTGCCCCCCTCGTTGGATGAATTGGAACTGCGCTTGCGGGGACGGGCGCAGGATAGTGACGAGGTAATCGCCGAGCGCATGGCCAAAAGCCGCAATGAGATCAGCCATTGGGCTGAGTATGACTATGTGTTGGTCAACACCGAATTAGAGCGCTGCTTCAATGACTTGAAAAACATTCTTCAAGTAGAGCGCATGCGCCGCAGCCGCCAGCCCGGGCTGGTGGAATTTGTCCGGACATTGAATGCTGAGTTTGAAGCCAGATGATCTATGCCCTTGGCGATCTTACTCCGCAGATTGACCCGTCGGCTTGGGTCGCCCCGGATGCCAACGTCATTGGCCGCGTGGTGCTTGAGGCTGCATCCTCGATCTGGTTCGGTGCAACTCTGCGCGGCGACAATGAGGTGATCCGGATCGGTGCGGGATCGAATGTGCAAGAGGCGTCGGTTTTGCACACCGACATGGGTCATCCACTGACCATCGGGGCCGATTGCACCATCGGGCACAAAGCGATGCTGCACGGCTGCACGATTGGTGACGGGTCGTTGATCGGCATGGGTGCGACCGTGCTGAACGGTGCGGTCATCGGGCGAGGGTGTTTGATCGGGGCGTGTGCATTGATCACCGAAGGCAAAGTGATCCCGGACTTCTCGCTGGTGATGGGAAGCCCGGGGCGGGTGGTGCGGGTGTTGGACGCGGACGCGCAAGCGCGGTTGCTGGCATCAGCGCACAGCTATGCGGCAAACGCGCGGCGATTCAGGGCGGAGCTGCGGGCGGTCTGACGACCAAACTTCTTCGAAGAAATTTGTCATTTTTGATCGAACAAAATGGGCGGTGCGATGGTGTAACCCGTGCGCTGTTCTCTCAAGCCTCGGCGGTAGTAATGATTGTTTCCTTGCTTTGTTGCGTGGAATATTTGTTCCATTCGTGCTAACCAGCGATTACGGAGGCGGTAATGGATGAACAGATGGTCGACGCGACTTTGATTTTTGCCCCGACCTCGGTTGAAGAGTTTCGCGCGCGCCTGTCTGTTCAACTGGATGCTATGCCCAGACGGTTGCGCCAATGTGCTGAGTACATCGCCGCCCATTCCGACCGGATTGCCGTATCGACGGTGGCCGAGCTTGCCGCAGGGGCGGATGTGCCGCCGTCGGCCCTGATACGGTTTTGCCAGATCATGGGGTTCAGCGGGTTTTCCGAAATGCAGCGCCTGTTCCGCGAGGCTTATGCCCCGGGCTGGCCAGATTATTCCACCCGGCTTAAGAACCTCAAAGAAGGCGGGGCCGGGAGCCCGTCGGCGCTGCTGGCGGAATTCGTGGATGCCGGCCGGCTGTCGCTGGAGGCGCTGACCACATCAGTGAATGAAGTTGCGCTGAATCAGGCTGTTGCCTTGTTGACGCGGGCGGAAACCGTGCATGTGGTGGGCCTGCGACGCGCCTTTCCGGTAGCAACCTATCTGG
>JANNNF010000158.1:0-9182 GCA_031398405.1 Rhodobacterales bacterium
CGGCAGCGCGGCTTTTGCCGGGGCGATGCTGTTGGGCCGCAATTTGCGCAGCACGCCTGACACGGTGATGATGGGCTGGCAGATCGGGGGGGGCGCTGATTGCGTCAATCGCCATTCTGGCATTTGATCCAGCAGCCTCGCGGCCCACACCACCCCGCGATCAGATGGCGTTATGTTTGTTGGGCGTGGTGTCGATGCTGGCGCATATTCTGGTGAACCGGTCATTCAAACATGCCGAAGCTGCAGTGATGATGCCTTACCAATATTCACTGCTGATCTGGGCAGTCGTGTTTGGCGCGGTGTTCTTTGATGACATGCCCCGCCCGGCTATGATGCTGGGCGCGGCGATGATTGTGGCGTCGGGACTGCTGATCACCCGGCTGAACCGGGCCTAGGGCCGCTGCGCGCCGGTGGTTGTCAGATAGACGGCGTAAAGCGACGATGTCGCGGTGATGAACAGCCTGTTGCGGCGCGGGCCGCCAAAGGTCAGGTTGGCAACGTCTTCAGGCACCAGAACCTTGCCCAATCGGTGCCCGTCGGGCGCAAAGCAATGCACACCGTCGGCGGCGCTGGACCACAGGTTACCTGCCTCGTCAGTGCGGATGCCATCCGGGATCCCTGCGTCAATCAGGGCAAACTCGCGGTCATGTTGCAGCTTGTCTCCCGCGACATCGAAGGCGCGGATGTGGCGGGATTTGCTGCCGTCATGGCTTGCACCCGAATCCGCGATGTACAAGGTTCCTTCGTCGGGCGAAAAGGCAAGTCCATTGGGCTGGCAAAAATCATCCACCACGCAGGTGATGGCCCCGGTGACGCCATCGACGCGGTACACGCCGCGGACGGGCTGTTCGGGCATGGACTGGTACCCTTCATAGTCCGACAGGATGCCATAGGTGGGGTCGGTGAACCAGATGCTGCCGTCAGAATGCACCACCACATCATTCGGTGAATTCAAGCGCTTGCCGTTGAAGGCTGCGGCCAGCACAGTGATGCTGCCATCGACCTCGGTCCGGGTCACCCGCCGCAGCCCGTGCTCACAGGTGACAAGGCGGCCTTGCCGGTCACGCGTCTGGCCGTTGGCAAATTGCGATGGTTGGCGGAAGGTTGAAACGGCCCCCCCCCCGGTCGCATCTGAAGCCCAGCGCAGAATGCGCTGGTTCGGAATATCGCTGAACAAAAGGCATTGCAGATCATCAAACCAGACCGGGCCCTCGGCCCAGCGGCAGCCGGTAAAAAGCTGCTCGACCGCTGCCGAACGGACAATCAGGTTAGAAACGGCCGGGTCATCAATTTGATACTGCGGGGCGGACATGCTGGCTCTTCCTTAGCGCATTTGGGCTTTGCGGCCACTGGCCAGCAGGATGACAATGATGATGATGGTGCCGGTCATGATCAGGCGCACTCCAGCCCCAAGGCCGTAAGTGTTCAGCATCGATACGACCAAAAACATGAACAGCGAGGCTCCCCAGATGCCCGGCACATTGCTGTCGCCACCCGCCACCGCCGTGCCACCGATCACGACGACGGCAATCGACATCAGCAGATACTCGGTGCCCATGTTCAACGCGGCCCCGCCTGAAAAACACGCCAACAAATAGCCGCAGATGGCGGCAAGCACGGCGCACATCAGGTAGGTGACAAATCGGTTGCCGTCCACGGCAATGCCCGCCATCCGGGCGGCAGGCAGGCTTTGCCCGATAGCGGCGATCCAGCGACCGTAGGGGGTCCGATGCAGCAATACCCAGGCGGCAATCGAAATCAGCAGCGCCAGCAGCGCGATGTTGGGGATGCCCAAGCTGGTCTGGGTGGTGAAATCGGCTAGCGCTTGCGGCGGTTTGATGCGCAGGCCGCGGTTGGTCCAGATCGCGGCGGATTGCACGATGAAGCTCATCGACAAGGTGGCGATGATGGGCGGAATGCGCAGCGCTTTGATCAGCGCATAGTTCAACAGGCCGACGGCAACACCAACCGCAATCGCTATCAGCAGCCCATGAAGGATCAGGCCATCCGCCCCGTCCATGTATTTAAGTGCCACGGTTCCCGACAGCGTCATGGTGGCAGGCACTGACAGGTCGATGTTGCCGGGGCCAAGGGTGATCACGAACATCTGGCCGATGCCGACCAGCACTGAAAAGGCGGCAAAGGTCAGCGCGGCCTGAGACAGGCCCACAGTCGATGCGCCGCCAGTGACGGCGATGGTGGCCAGCCAGACCGACAGGGCTGCGACAAACGACCAGATCCACGGCTTGGCAAGCAGCCCTTTCATGCGGTACGACCTTTGTTTTCCAGCCGGTTCAGAACCAGTCGCAGGGCCAGCACGATGATCAGGATCCCGCCTTGCGCCCCGATCTGCCAATCGGGCGAGATGCGCAGGAACGACAGAAACGAACCGGCCAACGTCAAAGTCAGTGCGCCGACCACCGCGCCGATCGGGGAAATCCGGCCGCCCGTAAATTCACCCCCACCCAGAATGACGCCCGCAATCGACAGCAATGTGTAGCGCAGCGCGATGTTGGCATCGGCGCTGGTGGTCAGCCCGACAAGGCAGATCCCTGCGGCCACGGCAAAGCAGGCCGCCAGCGCATAGGCGGACGCGCGGGCGCCGAGGATCGACCAGCCTGCGCGCTGTACTGACCGCTGGTTGCCCCCGACCCCGCGGATCAGCACACCGAACGACGACCGCATGATCACCAGATGGGCAAAGATTGCCAGCAGGACACTGGCGATAATCGCCATCGGCACGAAGGGCGGCTTGGATATCATCAGCGCGCGCGCCCATTCCGGCGCGGTGCCGCCCGGTGAAGGAAGGATCAGCACGGCAAGACCCGCCCAGACAAAGCTCATGCCCAGGGTGACGACGATGGAGGGAAGGTCGCGGATATAAATGATCACGCCCATCAGCGCGTAAACCGCGATGGTGGCCAGCAGGATCAGCACCCCCAGCAATGGCGTGTCGTGCAGATAAGTGGCGGCCACGCAGGCGACAAAACTGACGAAGGTGCCCATCGACAGATCAAGATCGTTCACCGCCATGATCAGCATCTGCGCGATGGTCGCCAGGGCAATCGGTACTGCCAGATTGAACAGCAGGTTCAGGCCGGTATAGCTCATCGCGCGGGGCTGCAGGTAAAACACGCCTGCCAGCAAAAGCAAAAGTGATAGAACAGGAACGATAAGGCGCAGCGTATCAGCGGAAATCTTCATGCGGCCTCCACTTCAAACGAGGCACGCAGAATGTTGTGCTCGCTGATCGCATCGCCGGTCAACTCCGCCACGATCGCGCCTTCGCGGAAGACGTAGACGCGGTCGCAGAGCTGCATTTCCTCCATCTCGGTGGAATACCAGACAAAGGTGCGGCCCGCCTCGGCCTCGGCACGGATCATGCCATACACTTCGTGCTTGGTGCCAACATCAACGCCGCGCATCGGGTCATCCATCAGCACGACCGGTGCGCGGGTGGACAGGGCACGCGCGAACAGCACCTTTTGCTGGTTGCCACCTGACAAGGACAGGATGGGATTGTTCATGTCGGGCGTGCGGATCTCGATCCGGGATTTCCATTCCGCCCCTCGTGCAGCCTCGGCAGTGCCTTGCAGCAAGCCCCGGCGTGACAGATCGCCAAGCGTGGCGGCGGTCATGTTCTTCAGGATGCTCCACAGCTCGAATATGCCGTTCTCGCGGCGGTCGCCTGCCACAAAGGTGACGGCAGGGTTGCGGCGCGGCCACCATTGCGGGCTGTGATGATCGAACAAGGCCAGCAGCATCCGGGTCTGGCCGTGACCTCCCAAGCCTGCAAGCCCGACAACCTCGCCCTTGCTGGCTCGGAAAGGCTGGCCTTTCGGCAAGGCCAGGTCCAGCACCGATTCGGCGGTGGTCGCGCTGCGCCGGGCGGTGGTCTGATGATTGCCTGCGCTGCCCATCGCCTCGACCAGACCGGCATAGTCAAAGCCACCGGCACCACGTTCCGCAACGATCTTGCCGTCTTTCATCACCACGATCCGGCTGGCGGTATCAAGGATTTCGTTCAGCATGTGGGAAATCAGGATGACCGCACCACCGGCAGCCACAAAGCGGCGGACATGCGCCAGAAGCTGTGCGGCAAGACCTGCGTCCAGCGACGAGGTCGGCTCGTCCAGGATCACCAGGCGCGGCGATTGGCCTGCATCGGAAAACGCCATGGCAATTTCGACCATCTGGCGCTGCGCGATGGAAAGCGCGCCAACGGGGCCGCTTACGTCAATGCCATGACCGGGAAAGATCGCATCAAGGCTGGCGGCGATGATTGTCGCGGCCCGCTTGCGCCAGCCAAATCCGCTTAGGCTGCGGTGCATGATGCGGGTGTTCTCGACGATGGTCAGGTTCGGGCAGAGCGACAGTTCCTGAAACACGCAGCGCACACCGCGACTGCGCGCCACGCCGATGCCATTGGGCGAAAGCCGGGTGCCGTCGCTGGAAATCTCGCCCTGCTGCGGCGTGAGGCCGCCGTTGATCACCGAAACGATGGTGGATTTTCCGGCACCATTATGGCCGACAAGACCGATGCATTCGCCGGGCAGGATCGTCAACGATACACCATCCAACGCCCGCACCTCGCCAAAGCGCACGGCGGCGTTGGCGACTTCCAGCACGGCGGCGGGCTGCGGTGATCGCATCAGGACTTTCCAAGGTTGACGGGTGCAATGACCTGCCCCGTTGGAGGCAAGGCGCAAGTGGGATTGTCAGCGCGACATTGGCGCGCTGACAAGGGTTCTTTGGGCTGTGGCGTTTACTTTGCGCCGTCGATCACGGCAATCGCGTCAGCCTGGCTGTATTCGACGTTGGCCACGCCACCGGCCTGAGTGCTGGCGAGATTGGCTTCCAGATTGTCCTGATCAATGCGCAGGAACGGCACGGTCAAATCTTTCGGCACCTCTTTGCCGTCAAGGATCTGCTGCGCCACCCAGAAGGCCAGCGTCGAGACACCGGGGGCAATCGACACCGACATCGTGGTGTAGCCATTGGCGTCTTTCTGCTCTTTCCACCATTTCAGCTCGTCCTCGCGGTTGCCCATGACGATTGTGGGCATCTTGCGATCTGTCGCTGCAATGGCCTGCGCCGCGCCATAGCCATCCCCGCCTTGGGTCACGACGCCGACGATTTCGGGCAGCGACGGCAGAATGCCGGCCACAGCCTTTTGCGCCACATCCTGTGCCCAGTCGCCGTGCACTGAACCTGCAATCTTGAACTGCGGGAATTGCGCGACACCCTCATGGATCCCGGCCGAGATTTCGTCATCGACAAACACACCCGCAAGGCCGCGGATTTCCAGAAGCTCGCCGCCCTCGGGCAGAACGCCTGCAAGATATTCCACCTGGCTGCGACCCATTTCCTTGAAGTTCACCGCGATGCGCCACGCGCAGGGTTCGGTGACAATGCCGTCAAACGACACCACGGTAATTCCCGCATCGCAGGCCTCTTTGACCGCCCCGTTCAATGCGGTGGGCGAGGCTGCGTTAATGACGATGGCATCATAGCCCTGCAGGATCATGTTCTGGATCTGTGCGGCCTGCTCGGTCGCCTGATTCTCGGCGGTGGTGAAGGCGTCCGCAGCAGCTACCGTGCCATCTGCCACAGCCGGGGCAGTGATCTTTTCCCAGCTGGTCAGCATGGCCTGACGCCACGAGTTGCCGGCATAGTTGTTTGAAAGCGCAATCTTTTTGGCCGAGGTTTCTGCCAAGGCCGGCATCGCCACGGCAAGGATCGTGGCCGAGGCCAGCAACATAGATCTGGTATTCATGTCTCTCTCCCTTGGTGTGCTGCACGTTTGGCAGCCTTGATCAGCCACCCGCCAGGGCGACCGCATTCAGCTCGTCTTCGCGCTGAGGTTCCTCCACTCAGAGAAAGCAGGATGGGTCATAAGACCCGGCCTGTATAGGGTTTTTCAGGCAGCACGTTTGCGAGATTTCCCCAAATCTCTGCGGGTTCCCGCAAGCCTGATGCGCGGGATGCTGTAGGACTGGCGCGGCTTCTCTGCCATGGTGCCTGTGCGACATTGCGGCTGGTCGCCTTGGTGGAGGAACCCGAGATGGTCAAAGCGTCGCCGGTGGATTTGCTGAACCATTTGTTCAGCATTTCGCGCTTGTTGGCCGGTCAGCTGAATTTCCGGTCGGCCATTCAGGCAGTATCGGAGGAAATCGCACAGATCCTGCCGCATGATCATCTGGACGTCTGTATCCTGCGGCCCGACGGGCAGTTTCACACAGCGTATGAAAGCGGAATTGAAACCGACTGGGGCAAACAGCCGCATGCGCCGATTGCCAACAGCCCGATCCGGGCACTGTTGCAGGGCGCCGTCGATCATATCCTCACCGAAGATGCCTGCACCGATCCGCGCTTTCAATTCGCCGGCGGGTTTTACAAGCCGATCCATGAGCATGGCCTGCGCGCCCGGATTCACGTGCCGATGATGGTGCATGGTGAAGTGATCGGCGCGTTCAGTGCATCGTTGCAGCGCGCCGGAGCTTATGGCGCCGAAGATGTGCGCTATGCACGTTACATTGCCGATCTGCTGTCGCCATATTTCTTTGCCCTGCGCGCGGCAGAGCAGGCGCAGCAGTCAGCAATCATCGAGGCGGAAGCGCGGACGCGGGAAGAAGGTTTGCGCCAAGGCGCGTTGAAGCTGACCGAGGCGCTGGAAAGCGAACGCCAGCGCATCGGCATGGATCTGCACGACCAGACCTTGGCCGATCTGACCCGGCTGACCCGGCATCTGGAGCGTTTGCCGCATGACGGCCCCGCCACCGCCGAGGCGCTGGAGCCGATCACCCGTGGTCTGCACCGCTGCATGCATGATTTGCGCCAGATCATCGAGCAGGCAAAGCCGTCGCTGTTGCAACTGTTCGGCTTTGCTCACGCAGTAGAACATCATCTGGACCGGGCGATCCGCGATTCCGGGCAACGCATCGACTGGGCGTTGAACGACGATTCAGACGGGGCATTTGACATGGTAGACCCGACGGTCAGCATCGCGCTGTATCGCATCGCGCAAGAAGCGATCAACAACGCGGTCAGTCATGCTGAAGCCCGCCGGATTTCAGTACAGCTGGCGGCCACGCCGGGGCAGATTTCGCTAGCGGTCAGCGATGATGGCAAGGGCATTGCCAAGAAGCGCACCCGAATCGGCAGCGGCATTAACAACATGAAGACGCGGGCGCGATTGATTTCTGCGCGATGCACACTTGCGGCAGGGATTGGCGGCGCGGGCACCAGCGTTGGCATCGCACTCCCGTTGGTGCTGCGGTTGCAGGCGGTTGCAGAATGAAGGGGGCGGTGATGGAGGTGTTGATTGTCGAGGATGACCCTCTGCACCGGTCATATCTTCATGAACAGGTCAAGGCGGCGCTGCCGGAATGCGGCACCATCCATGAGGCCGAGAATGGCCAGCAGGGCGAGGTGTTGGCGCGAACCCATCAATCAGCGCATATCGTGATGGATTTGCAGATGAGCGCCGGAAACGGCATCGAGGCCGCGCGCACGATTTGGCGCGAACGCCCCGATACACGTATTTTGTTCTGGTCCAATTACGCCGACGAGGCCTACGTGCGCGGCGTCAGCCGGATCGTCCCCAACGGCGCTGCTTATGGGTACGTCCTGAAATCGACCTCCGAAGAGCGGCTAAAACTGGCCTTGCGGAGCATTTTCATCGAAAACCAATGCGTTATCGATAACGAAGTGCGCGGGATGCAGCAGCGAAGCTTTGCGCAAACTTCGGGTTTCAGCGATTCAGAATACGAAATTCTGATGGACATCGCACTTGGGATGACTGACCGGGCAATTTCCGACCGCCGGCATCTTTCCCTTAGGTCGGTGCAGAACCGCTTGCAGCAGATCTATAACAAACTCGACGTGCATCAGCCCCCCGAACCGCTGCGCAACGAAGCGGCGTTCAACCTGCGCGCAAGAGCAGTGACCGTGGCGATGCTGCGCAAGCTGCTGAATTATGGCGCTCTGGAAAAAGCCGAAGCAGAGTTGCAGCACTGGCTACGGAGACAGTGACTCGCCATCGACTCGGGCGGCGTTTTGTGTCACCATTTAGCCATACATGACCGCTAGCCATATTGCGGATCCAGGCCAACACTTGGTGGCTGTCAACAATCCATTCACGCTCATGTGTCAGCGCCAGTGGTCAGCGCTCCCTTCACCGTCCGCTGATGGTGTTGTCGGTCGCGGATTATAGTATGAGGTAAGGGCGTGGAGCGCCGTCGGCAGTGCTCTATCACTTCTCGGCAAAGCGCCGGAAAGAACATCCGACCCGGCATCTGGCGGGCTGGACAGGCAACCTGCAAGCCGACGCTGATGGCGGCTACAACCATCTATATCGCCATGATCACAAGCCCGCACAGGTGCTCAGCGTGCTGTGCTGGTCGCATGTAAGGCGCAAGTTCTTAAAACTGGCGCATATCAACAAAGCCACAGCCCGCAAGGGCCGATCGGTGGCCTAAGAGATCTCCCCGATCTCGCTGGAAGCCGTCAAACCCTTCGACGCCATCTTCGCGCGAGATCAACAGTCTGAACGTCGAGGCCCGCCATGACGCCCGTCAGCAGCTGGCGCGCCCGATGGCCCAGGACCTGCAGGACTGGTTGCGGGCAGAACGCGCCCTGCGCGCGTCGCCCGCAGCCGGAAAGCCTGGCTTTTCGCCAAATCGCCTCGTGGTGGCGATTGCGCTGCTTTCTTGTATTCCCTGCTCGTCACGGCCAGGATGAACAACATAGACCCACAGGCTTGGCTGGTTGACGTTCTCGCGCGGACGCCAGAAATATCCCTCTCACACCTGCCGGAACTGCTTCCCTGGAACTGGAAGCGCAGCCTGATCGCCAAAGCCGCATAGCCTTAGCCCACCCCGAATTATTACCGATCGCCTCACCCATTACTGCGAGATCGTCGAGACCGGCAACAAGTCCTCGCGCTTCGAACACCGCGCTTGACCCCGATCAGGGCCTGTCGCGCTTCCCTTCTGTGATCAGTTACGTCGACTCAAGCCCTAATCTCGACACCGCACAGGAGGGTCAAATGTGGGCCTTGATAGGGGGCAGGTTTGCGCGCCGATTGACAATCACGACGAACAACTCGTCCTCACTGCCAAAGCCACCGTCGGTTAAATGTGACTTTCATAGTGTTGTGAATCATCATGGGAACGAGTAGC